>NZ_JBQEDL010000010.1:0-122321 GCF_052106715.1 Gordonia sp. (in: high G+C Gram-positive bacteria) | reverse complement strand
CTGCTTCTCCATGACGCCGTAGGTGAAGCGAGCCTTCTGCTTCTCCTGCAGCTGGAGCAAGTACTCAGATTCCTTGATCCGCGCGCGGCCGTGCTGGCCGGGCGGGTAAGGACGACGCTCGAACGATGCGTCTCCACCGATGAGGTCGACGCGGAGTCGACGCGACTTCTTAGTTGCGGGGCCGGTATAGCGAGCCATTTGTTATCTCTTCCTTTCCCGCTTAGACCCGGCGCCGCTTGGGCGGACGGCAGCCGTTGTGCGGCTGCGGGGTCACGTCGGAGATGGTGCCGACCTCGAGGCCGGCTGCCTGCAACGAACGGATTGCGGTCTCGCGACCGGAGCCCGGTCCCTTGACGAATACGTCGACCTTCTTGACGCCGTTCTCCTGCGCCTTGCGAGCAGCGTTCTCGGCAGCGAGCTGCGCGGCGAACGGAGTGCTCTTACGCGAGCCCTTGAAGCCCACGTGGCCGGACGATGCCCAGCTGATCACGTTGCCCTCAGGATCGGTGATCGAGACGATGGTGTTGTTGAACGTCGATTTGATGTGCGCGTGGCCGAGCGGGATGTTCTTTTTATCGCGACGGCGGGTGCCCTTCTTCGGGCCTGCGCTTCGTGACTTCGGAGGCATTACTTCTTCTTCCCGGCGATGGTCTTCTTCGGGCCCTTGCGAGTGCGGGCGTTGGTCTTGGTGCGCTGACCGTGGACCGGCAGGCCGCGACGGTGACGCAGACCCTGGTAGCAGCCGATCTCGATCTTGCGTCGGATGTCGGCCTGCACCTCGCGGCGGAGGTCACCCTCGACCTTCACCGAGGCTTCGATGTATTCACGCAGTTTCGAGACGTCTGCGTCAGTCAGATCCTTCGCGCGCAGGTCGGCCGAGAGACCGGTTCCGGCGAGAATCTGCTTCGAGGTGGTGCGACCCACCCCGTAGATGTACGTGAGTGCGATCTCCAGCCGCTTTTCGCGGGGAAGATCCACACCAGCAACACGTGCCATGTGGCGATTCCTTCGTATCGTTCAGAGGTCTGCTTCCAGTCCGCCCCGAACTCATATGTCGGGCCCCGGCCTCTGAACCGGGGGTAGGTGTTCACGCGTCTGCGAACACTGGTGCTGGAAGTTCATCCGCGATATTCAATTGTCTGTAGTTCAAGCGACCCAAAGAAGGGCGTTGATCAGCCCTGACGCTGCTTGTGACGCAGGTTGTCGCAGATCACCATGACCCGGCCGTTACGGCGGATCACTTTGCACTTCTCGCAGATCGGCTTGACGCTCGGCTTGACCTTCACGTCAGCGTTCTCCTTGTTGAACTTCGAGGGTTACTTGTACCGGTAGACGATGCGTCCACGGGCCAGGTCGTAAGGCGAGAGCTCTACGACCACGCGGTCCTCGGGCAGGATGCGGATGTAGTGCTGCCGCATCTTGCCGCTGATGTGGGCGAGAACTTTGTGTCCGTTCTCCAGCTCAATGCGAAACATTGCATTGGGTAGGGGTTCGACCACGCGACCCTCGACCTCGATGGCTCCGTCTTTCTTCGCCATTTCCTCCGCGATTCTCCGGAGGCACGCTTGTACGCGACTCCGGGCCTGGATCCTTCGACTTCCGGTACGGTGGCACGCATCGATTCCCTCCGCATCGAGCGGCTCACGCCACTCGGTTGCGGACACGCGGAAACCGCACGACGCACCGACGATCGAGTCTACGCGAGGTGAGCGGCCGCATCCAAGTCGAGCCGTTGCACGTCACATGTGCACATTCACGACACCTTCGGGCAAACGTCCCTCGCTGCACCCTGGCACACACGTGCCATGTAACAACACTCGCTATCTTGTTACTTTCGTGGTAGAAATCAAGTCGCAGCCTCAACGTGTCGGCTGACACATAGATGCGTTGGGTCGAGGGGACGAGACGGTCACCGCCAGACGAGAACGACGGGGGTCGGGGATTCATTGGGCATTCCATCTACATATGTTCCCGGATACGCCCGACGGCTGATCCGTACGAAGGACCGGGTCGACCTGTCGCTCGCGTACTTCGGTCAATTCCTCACCTTCGTGTGGCAGACGATCCGGTACGTCCCCGTCACACCGCTGCGGTATCCACGTCAGACCATCCGCACCATCACGGACCTCACGTGGGGTCGAGGAGCAGTCGTGGTCGGCGGCGGCACAGCACTGCTCATGGCAGGCCTCGGCGTCGCGGCCGGGGCGACCGTCGCGATCATCGCCGACAGCACCCTGGACCTCGTCGGCCTCGGCTCGGTGACGGGTTCGGTGTCGTCGTTCGCGATCACCCGCGAGTTCGCTCCGATCCTCGCCGCCGTCGCCTTCGCGATCCAGGCCGGTTGCCGCATGACCGCCGAGATCGGTTCCATGCGCATCAGCGAAGAGATCGACGCCCTCGAGGTGATCGGCGTGCACTCGATGTCGTTCGTCGTCTCTACACGCGTCATCGCAGGCATCCTCACCACGATCCCGACGTTCCTCGTGGCTCTGGTCGCCAGCTACCTCAGCAGTGCTTTCGTGGTGGTGGTCAGGGGCGGCTCCCGCGGTGCGTACGCCCACTACTTCGACCAGTTCGTGAACTTTCCCGACATGGTGGCCGCGACGGTGAAGGTCGTCTCGTTCATCGTGGCGATCACCCTCATCCACTGCTACAAGGGCTTCTTCGCTCACGGCGGACCCGAAGGCGTCGGCATCGCGTCGGGCCGCGCGGTCCGCGCCAGCCTCGTCGCCATCATGATCCTCGACCTCGCCCTGACCCTCGCCTTCTGGGGCGTCAACTCACCGTTCCTGTTCCGAGGGTGAGTCGATGACCGAGTTCCGCATCCCCGGTATGTCCGCCTCGGCAGGCGCCTACCGTAATCGCGCACTGATCACGATCGCCGCAGTCGTCGCCGCCACCGCCGCGACCGTCGTCGGGCTACGGGCGGTCCCCGACGGCACCACCGAGATCACCGTCCGGGCGAGTTCGGTGGCCGGCGGTATCCGTCCCGGCGCCGCGGTCGTCCTCAACGGCTCGGAGGTCGGCGTCGTCAGTGACATTGATGCCCCCGCGCCCGACAGCTACGCCCTGACGCTCGACTTGAGTGGAGACCGCGCCGACGACGCCCTCGCCGTCCTCACCGACCGGACGGTGGTCTCGTATGCACCGAAGAACCTGTTCGGGATATCGGCCGTCGTCCTCACGAGCCAGTCAGGCGGGACCGCGATGCAGAACGGGTCCACACTCGACGCAGGCGAGCCCGAGGACGCGACGATGACGACGCTGCTTCGCAAGCTCAGCGACGTCCAGAACGAGGCATTCGACCCCTACATGAGCGACATCCTGACCGTCGCCGCGAAAGCGACCGACGGTCTCCTCCCGATCCTCGGCGTGGCCGGTCAGATCATGAGCGACGTCGCCGAGACCCAGGTAGTGAGTCCGCGCACGACGTTGCCGCAGTTCGCGCAACTAGTCGCAGGGGTGCGCGGCACTTTCGACGATCTCCTTCCGCCGATTCGACGACTCATGCACTGGCAGGCTCCACGACGAGAGGGCTTCAGCGAACTCGCCGAGCAGGGGCTGTCGTTCACCGAGGGGCCGGTCATGGACGAGGTCACCGCTCTGCTCTCCGACTCCGAGCTCGGACAGACGGCTCCCCTGATGCCGGTGCTGACCGCACTCTTCGATCGCGTCAACGCCACCTTCCCCGATTCGCGGACCAACGGAATCCAGATCGCGACGCTCATCGAGCGGCTCCGCACGGCCCTGCCCGCGGGCCCCGGCGGCAAGCCGGTGCTCACCGTCGACGCAGTGCTCGAATCTGCGCCGGGCCTGAAAGCCGCCCTGGGCCGGCCACCCGCACACGGGCGGGGTGCGAAATGACCAGGTTTCCCCGCGCACTGCTCTATCTGATCGTGTTCGCCGTGTTCTGTGTGGCAGGTGGCCTGTTCATCAGCAATGCCATCGTCCGACCCATCGATACTGCGACCTCGACGTACACCGCCGACTTCACCAGCGTCGCCGGCTTGAAGGTCGGCAGCGACGTCCGCGTCCTCGGCGCGCGCATCGGCAAGGTCACCGACATCTCCGTTCACCATGACGACCAGGACGGCACGTCGGTGGGACGCGTCGAGATGGAGATGGACGAGAACCAGAAGATCTACGACGACACGCGGCTCGCGATCAGATACCTCAACCTGACGGGAATCCGCTACGTCGACGTGCAACAGCAGGCGAAGGCTGGCGCCCAGGTCCGCACCGACCAAGTGGTCGGCACCGACAAGACCGATCCGTCGTTCGACGTGACCCGCGTGTTCCACGGTCTGGCTCCGGTGTTCGCAACCATGAACACCGAGGACATCAATCACTTCTCCGAGAGCCTGCTCGCGGTGATCGAGGGCGACGGCTCCACCTTCAGCGAGTTCGTCGCCTCCCTCACCGAGGTCGTCCGTTTCGTCGACGACCGCGACGCGGTGCTCAACACGCTCGTAGACAACCTGGCCGAACTCTCCGGCTCGGTGACCGGCCGTTCGCAATACATCACACCGATCATCGACTACGTCTCTCGCTTCGGTAGCGTTCTCGCGCAGTGGACACCGTCGCTGCGTGAACTCGCCGACAACACCGGCGACCTCCTGATCCAGGCCGACGACCTGCTCGCCTCGCTCGGCATCGAGCCCAACGGGACCCCGGACGCGAGTTCCTTCCTGGCACAGGCCAGGCCGTCACTCGAAGCCGCCGTCTCGTTGCTCTCACTCGCGCCGGCCCTACTCGACACGATCAACACAGTGGTGCCCGCGCCCGGTGCGACCCCGACCGCATCGGCATGCGGCAAGGGTCGCGCCGAGATCCCGAAGCAGGTCCAGGTGTTCCTCCGCGACAGCCAGGTGACGTTGTGCAAGCGATGAAGATCGTCAGCGCACCGGTCCGGTGGATCGGTGCGCTCATCGGGTGGGTTGTCAACCCGCGCAGTCGAACCGCGTCGCACGACCGCGCAGTCGATCTGGGGTGGGGCGTCGCAGCGCTCTGCGTCACCCTCGTCGCAGTTCTGGCGGGCGGCGCCGTCTACTGGTACTCCCCCGGCCACGACCGGGTCGTTGCGCAGTTCGCCGAAGCCGGCCAACTCGGGTCCGGCGACAGCGTCCGAGTCGCGGGCGTGCCCGTCGGCACCGTCAAGAAGGTCGAACTGCGCAGCGATCACGTCGACGTCGAGATGGCTGTCGACTCAGGCACATTCCTGGGCGACGAGACCAACGCCGACGTGAAGATGCTGACCATCGTCGGCGGCAGCTACATCGACCTGACCACCGTCGGCACCGACCCATTAGGTGACGAGCCGATCCCGGAGAGCCGGACCAGCATTCCGTTCACACTCGCGGAGACATTCCAGAAGATGCAGCCCAAGCTCGACGAGATCGATGCGGCGCCCGCACGTAAGAGCATCGCCCAGATCGGGCAGGCACTCGATGACAATCCCGACGCCTTGCGCGAGAACCTGACGACGATGCGATCGATGCTCACCAACCTGCAGAACCGGCAGGACGAGTTCGGCTCCATGCTCGCGCTGGCCGCCGACTACTCCGAACAGATCAACGCCAACGGTGACGTGCTCACCCAGTTGGCGCGCAATCTCGACTCGTTCGTCACCGAGTACTCGGTATTCGGATCACGGCTCAACGTCGTCCTCGACCATTTGGCACTGCTCCTCGAGCGAGTCCGCGGTCTGTCCATGATCTACCTGTCCGATATTCAACCGCTCGTCGACCAGATCGACGCCGTCGGTCGAGAGTTCGGCCCCTCGATGGAACGCTACGCACCGATGATCGGTCAGGCCCGGGACCTGATCTACCGCCTCGAGGGGATGGTGCAGCCCGACGGATCGATCGTCGTCGATCAGGGAAGAATCGTGCTGACCTCCGACTTCTGCATCCCCATGCCGGGGGTGACGTGCTGATGATCGCCAAGATCCTCGCATCGCGCTGGCTGATCACCGCGGGCGCCATCGCCGTCGTCGTCGCCGTCTCCGCCGGATTCCTGATCGCCGACGCGCGGTCGTCACGAACCGCTCAGTACTGCGCGGAGTTCAACGACGCGATCGGGCTGTTCGACGGCAACCAGGTGACCCGGCGCGGCGTCCCGGTCGGCGAGATCACCGGCGTCGAGTCCGCGGGCGGGCACGCCGTCGTCCGGTTCACCGTTGCCGACGACGTGCAGATCCCGGCCGACGCCGAAGCTGCAACAGTGGCGCCGTCGGTGATCGCCGTCCGACAACTCGCGCTCCTCGGCGACTACGACGGCGGCCCCGAGTTGCAACGCGGGCACTGTGTCCGGCTGGCGAACACGAACACCCCGGCGTCCATCTCCGAGTCGCTGCAGAGCCTGTCGGACGTCGCGGCCGAATTGACGACCGCGGGGCCGCTGCGCGAAACGAAGCAGATTCTGTCGGCCATGTCGAACCTCGACAAGGCCTTGGACGGCACCGGCCCCCTGCTGAACACCATCATCAAACAGCTCGCGACGCCCGGGAACTCACCGATCACCGGTGCGCTGGACGACACGTCCCGCATCATCGACAGCGTCAGTTCGCTCTCGACCGGTCTCGCGGACAACTGGCCGTTCCTCGAATCGTTCATCACTCAGATCTCCGACGTCGTGAAGCCGCTGATCCTGCCGACTGTCGGCAGCGTCAGCCGGATCATCGGCGCACTCCCGGAGACGCTCACGGTGCTGAGCACAGTCATCGACCGCTACAGCCACTTCGTCTGGCCGGCCACCGACGTCGTCGTGCCGATAGCACGGGTGGTCGGCAACGGTATGCGCAACTTCGGCGACATTCTGGGGATTGTGCCGGTGCTCATTCGCGCATTCGACATCTCCTTCGACCAGCGCTCTCTCGGTCTGCGCATCAAATACACCCCGCCGACCACGCGCATCCCCGCCGACGATCCGGCCAGAACGTGCGCCAACATCAACCGCTACGCGCCGGGCCAATGCACCGTCACCGATCCCTCCGGGATGGACATCGACGCGTTGACGCTGGCCTTAACCTTGACGGGAGCGGCCCGATGACCGCCTCGCTTCACACGGCACCAGGTCCCGTCGCCCGCATGATCGTGATCGCACTGGTCGCTGCCCTCGCTGTCACGGGCTGCTCGACGTACGCCGAGTTCGCACCCGAGAACCTGCCGACACCCCAAGGCCTTCGGGACGGTCGTGCGATCAGTGCGCTGGTCCCTACGGCGGTGAACCTCCCGCGCGATTCGACAGTGCTCGTCAACGGCATCGACGCAGGGGGTGTGTCGGCGATCGAGCCGGCCGACGGCGCCACCAGAGTCACGATGCGGATCGATGAGTCGACCGTCGTCTCGGCGAGGGCCCGGTTGGAGATCAAACAGGACACCTTGCTCGGCGACACCTACGTGGCGATCACCAACCCGTCCGACCCGACTGCCGACGCGTTGCCTGAGGGCGGGACGCTGCGCATCGAGCAGGCCGCCGAACCGGTCGAGATCGAGCAGCTCCTCTCGAGCCTCGCGAACTTCCTCGGCAGCGGAAGTCTGGTGCAGTTGGGCGCCACCTTCAGTCGACTCAACGGCCAGTTCCCCGAGGATCGGAAGGACATCGTCGAGATCCGGTCGGTCCTCGCCGACACTCTCGACACCTGGGCGTCGAACACCGCAGACCTCGGATCCGTCCTCGACGATGTCGCAGGTCTGTCCCGGAAACTCGCGGCGTCGAAGGGCACCCTCGAATTCGCCTTGAGCCCGGCTGGCGTCAACCAGTTCCGAGCCATCAGCAGCACCACCTACATGGTCGCCATCCTCGCCCGACTCTCCGACGCCCTCGGTCCGGCGATGCCGCTGGTGCCAGTCCTCTCGAGCCTGACCCGAGTGGTCCGAGACGTCGTCACCCCGCTCCTGATCCCCGGTTTCCCCGGCAACGACGTCTCGAACGCCGAACTGCTCACCGATGTGATCGACGACAAAGTCCTGCCATGGCTCAAGAACGCGCCAGGGGTGAATCTGCGGTCGGTGACGGTCGAGAATGGCGTGTCCGATCGTGACCTCTCCCGCGAGATGGTCCGCGTCTTCCGCATGTTGGGGATGATCCGATGAACCGGAGCAGCCGGATCGAGTTGGCGCTGAACGTCATCGCGTTCGCGACGGTGATCATCGTCTGCGGGGCCTACCTCGCGACCCAGGCCTACCACTGGAGACCCCTCCAGGACACGAAGACCGCCTACGTCGGCGTCACCGACACCAACCTGGTCCTCGAGGACACCGGTGTGTTCGTCAGCGGCGTCCGGATCGGGAAGGTCTCCGACGTCAGGATCCAACCGGACGGCGCCACTCTGGTGCTCCGATACGACGCCGCCAATTCGCTGCCCGCCGACTCCGTTCTGTCGGTCGGTCTGCAGTCCGCGCTCGGCGAGCCCTACCTGAACTTCGCGCCCGGCTCCCGCGGCGGGCCCGCGTTGGAGAACGGTGCGACGATCGCCGCGAAGAACCTGGACGAACCCGAATCGATCCCCGGGATCTTCGACAAGATCTCCACGATGTCGTCGGTGTTCGACGCCGGGCCGATGTCGGGGATCTTGGAGTCCGTGGCACAGGCCCTCGACGGCACCGAGGGATCGCTCGATCGGATCAGCGACGGGACCCGCCTGGTGGCGACGATGTTGATGACGCACTCACCGCAGATGCGGAGGATGTTCGCCAACACGCAGGTCTACACGTCCGACCTGGACTGGGTCATCAAGGCACTGCCCCAGTTCTCGGGCGGTCTGCGCGACATCGTCGTCAAGTTCCTGGCCGCGTTGGAGGCGACCGGCGACGTCGTCGACAAGGGGCATCTGAACTCGGCGGCGCGCGACTCGCTCGCGCCCTTCCTCGCGAAGCTCAACCCATACCTCGCGGACATCGTCCCGCCGGTGATGGACGCCGTCGGTCCGCTCATGCCGATCGCTGTCGCGGTCGACGACACCGTTCCGCAGATCGACATGAGCGCCGTCCTCGCCCAAGCGTTGAAACTGCTCGGCGGCGGCGACGGCGTCACCCTCGTCATCACCCAGCCGAACTGACTCACCCACCCGACTGCATTTTCGTATCGAACAGGAGTATCCGATGTCTGAGAACGACACCGACAAGAGCGACGTGGCCACGGTCGACACCGTCGACGACGCGGTCGACGAGACGACCGCCGACGAGACGTTGACCCAGAAGAACGCCAGGGGGTCGGGCGGACGGGGTCAGGTGACGATGTCGATTCCGGCCCTGATCGCCTCACTGCTCGCCGGGTTGTTGATCGTCGTACTGGCTGCGACGACGGTTTTGTTCGTGCTCCGGGACTCGTCCGCCCGCAGCGACCTCGACGCGATGCGGGCGAGCGCCGCCGACGACGCGGGTGCGCAAGAGGTGGCAGGCAAGTACGCGGTGTCAGCGGCGACGCTCGACTACCAGGATCTGACGCCGTGGATCACGGCGATGAAGAAGGGCGTGAGCCCGGAACTGTCCAAGCGCTACGACGCGGTTGGTCAGACGATGGAACAGATCATCACCCCGTTGCGCATGAAGACGAGCGCCGAATTGGTGACGACGTCGGTCTCCGACTCCGAGGGCGACCTGTATCGGGTAGACGCCGTCGTCAACGTCAACACCTCGACCGTGCAGAATCCGAACGGCTCCAATGCCGTCGCTGTCTACAAACTGACACTCGACCGGTCGAAGGACTGGCTCATCACCGAGGTCGGCGACCCGACGAACACCGTCGCAGGGAACCTCGGATCTACACCCGATGCACCGGCGCCTGCAGCACCGGCACCGGCCGCGCCCGCGCCCGCAGCCCCCGGCGCCCCGCCCGCCGACGGGGCGCCCGGTAACTGACATGCGTATCGATGACCGGCCGCGGCCGTCCGCGTTGAGCGGCTTCGCCGACAACGTCAACGACAACGCGCTCGGCCCGATCCGAACGCTGGGGCGCACGTTCCGCCTGGCAATCGTCTCGATCATCCAGATGTTCCTGGACATCGTCCGCGGCGAGTTGAAGATCCGCGAGACCGTCGTCATGGGCTGGTATCTCGTGAGCGTCACCGCGGTGCCCGCGTTCCTGATGGCGATCCCCTTCGGTGTCATCGTCACCATCCAGATCGGCAACATCATCAACCAGCTCGGCGCACAGTCGTTACTGGGCGCCGCGAGCGGTTTCGCGGTGATCCAGCAGGCGGCTCCGTTGGCGTCCGGGATCCTCCTCGGCGGGGCGGGAGCGTCGGCCATCGCCGCCGATCTGGGTGCACGAACCGTGCGTGAGGAGATCGACGCGATGCGCACGATGGGCGTCGACCCGATCCAACGTCTCGTCGTCCCACGGGTGCTCGCAGCTGCGATCGTCGCTCCGCTACTCGCGTTGTTCATCATCCTGGTCGGAGTGGTCGCCGCGTTCTACCTCGCGGTGACGATCCAGGGCGTCGGGCCAGGCAGCTACTGGCAGTCGTTCGGCGCGTTCGCGTCGGGCCGCGACCTGCTCCTCGGCGTGATCAAAGCGATCGTCTTCGGCATCATCATCGGCGTCGTCGGCTGCCAGCGGGGCCTCGAGGCGCGCGGCGGCCCACAGGGCGTCGCGAACGGTGTCAACGCCACCGTCGTCATCTCGACGGTCGCCATCATCGGCGTCAACTTCATCATCACGCTCGTCTACACGGTGTTCTTCCCGATCCAGATCGGCTAAATCCGCACTTCGCGTGATTCGTTCCGGCCCCGTGACAATATGGACTCCATGCGTGCATTTCTGATCCGAAGCGCCCTTTCCGGCCTCGCATTGTGGATCGCGACTCTCATCGTCCCCGGCGTCGAGTTCGACTTCGGGGATCTGACGTCCTGGTGGAACAAGCTCGGAGTCGTACTGCTCGTCGCCGTCGTCTTCGGTCTCGTGAACGGAATCATCAAGCCGATCATCCAGATCCTCGCGATCCCGCTGTACATCGTGACCCTCGGCCTGATCCACATCATCATCAACGCCTTGATGCTCAAGCTGACCGCCTGGCTCACCGACAATGTCTTCCACGTCGGCCTCGAGGTGGACGACATCTTCTGGTCGGCGATCTTCGGCGCCATCGTCATCTCGATCGTCGGCTGGTTGGCAGCGCTGATGATGAAGGACAGGGTGGAGAACCTGTGATCCCTGCGGCCGCCTGAGGGTGGTGGCACGGATCCGTCGTCGACCCCGGCACGAATGTCCGTTATCTCTGCTCGGCCGCTCGGTCGGCCGGGGTCGCGTTCTCGATCAACCACAAGAAGGGTGTCGACTGCCCGAGCTGCGCGTGGGCCAACCCCGACAAGTCCAAGCCAACTCGGAGTACTGGCTCGGTCTGCAGGGACGCATCGGCGAACCGATGTACCAGGCGGCCGACTCCGACCAGTACCGCCCGATCTTGCGGGACGACGAGCCGGGCGCCCGGGCGCCGAGACCGGCGGGCCGGTCACACAGTAGCGCCGTCGACTAACCTCGCAGACATGCGCGCAGTCCTTCAGCGAGTCAGTGCAGCGGCGGTCACCGTCGGCGGCGAGGTGGTCGGGTCGCTCGATCTGCCCGACGGCGCGCAGGGGCTCGTCGCGCTCGTCGGGGTCACCCACGACGACGACGAAGCGAAGGCCCGCACCCTCGCCGACAAGATCCGCGGTCTGCGGATCCTCGACGGGGACGGCGTGCGGCCACAGGCCTCGGCCGCGGACCTCGATGCGCCCATCCTGGTGATCAGCCAGTTCACCCTCTACGCCGACACCGCGAAGGGCCGCCGCCCGTCGTGGAACGCGGCGGCTCCCGGCCCGGTCGCCGAGCCGTTGGTCGACGCCGTCGTCACCGCGCTGCGCGAGGCGGGCTCCACTGTGGCGACCGGCCGATTCGGCGCCCATATGAACGTCGACCTCGTGAACGACGGGCCCGTGACGATCATCCTCGACGTCTGATCGCCACACCTATCCGGTCCGGTGTTTGCGCAGGCAGCACTGGTATTCTTGCGCGGTGCCATCGCCGTCCACCGCCCGTGTCCGATCTGTGAGTGCTCGCTCGCCCGCAGTGCTCATCGGGGCGGCCGCACTGCTGTTGGCGCTCACCACCGTGATCGGTCTGGCCCTCGGCGCCTGGCACGGGTACTTGGACCTGATGGTGTACCGACTCGGCGCACAGGCCTGGCTCGACGGCGACGGCGTCTACGGTCCCCTCCCTGCGCTGGGCAACGGCGAGGTCCATCTCCCGTTCACCTATCCCCCGCTCGCCGCCATCGCCTTCGCTCCACTGGCCGCGCTCCCCGAAGCTGCGGCGAGCGCCGTCATGTTCGCGTTGAGCCTGGCCGCTATCGCTCTCACCGTGTGGCTCGTCCTCGATCGGATCCGGCCGTCGACCGATCGTGGCGTCCGGTTGGCAGTTGTCCTCGCGACCGTCGCTGCGGCCGAGTACATCGAGCCGGTTCGGGAGACACTCGGATTCGGTCAGGTCAACGCGCTTCTCATGGCCGCCGTCGCCTTCGACGTCCTCACGAGATCGGACAAGTGGCCACGCGGGATCCTCATCGGGATCGCGATCTCGATCAAGCTGACTCCGGCAGGGTTCCTCCTGCTGTTCCTGTTGCGCCGGGACTGGCGGGCGTTCGCGACGACCATCGTCTCCACGATCGCGGCAGTCGGCGTCGCCTGGCTCGTGATGCCGGACGACTCCCGCGAGTACTGGTTCCACAAACTCAGCGAGACCGGCCGCATCGGCGCCCCGCACTTCGCAGGCAACCAGTCGCTGAAGGGCCTGGTCTTCCGCTTGGGTCTCGGCGAGTCGACGTCGACGCTGCTGTGGCTGGGACTGTCGGCGATCGCCGTGATCTTCGCGGCGGTGTGGATGCGCCGATTGATCGCCGACGGCAAGCTGACCACGGCGCTGCTGGTCAACGCGGGCGTGATCCTTCTGGTGTCGCCGATCAGCTGGTCGCACCACTGGGTATGGGTGGTTCCCGCCCTCGCCGTCGCGGTGGACGCTGCCCTCGTGAACAGGGCGGATGGACGCCGCGACCGCTGGCTCACCGCCGCGATCGGGGCGGCCCTCGTCCTGTTCTACCTGGGACCGCACTGGTTGTTGCCCGCGCGTGACGATCTGGAACTGACGTGGACATGGTGGCAGCAGATCATCGGGGCGTCGTACGTGATCTTCACGGTCGGAGTGCTCGCCATCGGTGCGTGGCCAGCGCGCGACGCCACTCGAATCACTGCACGTCGGTGATGCACCAGCCGTCGCTCTCGCGGCGCAGGGTCATCGGAATATCGGTCGTGGTGGAGCCGTAGCGCAGCACTCCGGCGACGCTCGCACTGTCACCGGTGATGGTGACGTCGTCGACGACGATCTCGGCCTTGCGCGTCTCGTTGCCGCCTGTCGGCAGGTCCGGGACTCCGCCCCCGCCGCTGACGACGGGGCCGAGCGCTTGGCACATGCGTTCGCTCGCTCCCCGCAGGTCACCGCGCGACATGTCGCCGAGATATCCGCGCGCCTGGGCTTCGACTTGTTCGGTGTCCGACTTCGGTCCGTCGCCAGAGGTCGCCGCGCGGTAGATCGCATAGCCGCCGACGATCACCGCGAGCACGCAGAGGGCCGCGATCCCGAGGGCAGCGAGCCGTCGCCGTCGGTCTGGAGCAGACCGCCCGGTGTCGGGTGCGTTCGATTGCGTCGCCATAGTGGACAGAATCGTACTCCGCCACGATCGCGACGATTGCGAATCAGGGACAGCGCGAAATCAGGGTCGGACAGTGAGGATCCGCGGACCGTCCTCGGTCACGGCGACGGTGTGCTCCCAGTGCGAGGCGCGCGTGCCGTCGTCGGTCACGACGGTCCAGCCGTCGTCGAGCTCGGTGGTGTCCCGCGTGCCGAGCGTCAGCATCGGTTCGATGGCGAGCGTCGACCCGACCACCAGACGGGGGCCGCGGTTGGCTTTGCCCTCGTTCGGGAGGAAGGGTTCCATGTGCATCTCGCGGCCGATACCGTGTCCGCCGTAACCTGCGACGATCCCGAACGTGCGGCCGAATTCTGTTTCGGCCGCACGGGTTCGGGCTTCGATGGCCGCGGACACGTCGGTCAGACGTCCGCCGTCGATCATCGCGGAGATTCCCGCCTCCATCGACAGGCGGGTGGCCTCGTTGAGGTCACGATCGTCTGCCGAGAGGTCTCCGACGCCGAACGTCCACGCCGAGTCGCCGTGCCAGCCGTCGAAGATGGCTCCGCAGTCGATGGACACGAGGTCGTGTTCGGCCAGAACGACGTCCTTGGACGGAATCCCGTGCACCACGACGTCGTTCACGGAAGCGCAGATCGACCCGGTGAAACCGTGGTAGCCCTTGAAGGACGGAACCGCTCCGGCCTCCCGGATTACCGTCTCGGCGACCTCGTCGAGATCAAGGGTGCTGGCGCCGACGACGGCGGCCGCCCGGACGGCGACGAGCGCCGCCCCGACGATCTCGCCTGCGGCGGCCATGACGTCGAGTTCGCCTGCCGTCCGAAACGGAACGGCTTTGGGTTTACGGAATCCCACAGTGCTCGTCAGGCCTTGCCGACGGCCGACATGACGCGCTGGTGGACCTCCGGCAGCTCGCCGACGGCGTCGATGGTCTTGACGGTGCCCGCGTAATGCGTCAGCAACGGAGCCGTCTCGGCCTCGTACACCGACATCCGGTTGCGGATCACGTCTTCGGTGTCGTCGGCGCGACCACGAGCCAGCATGCGCTCGACGACCACGTCGGCATCGACCTCGAACGACAGGACGCCGTCGAGCTGCGTGCCCAGGTCGTCGAGGATGCCTTCGAGTGCGACGGCCTGCTCCGTGGAGCGGGGGAAGCCGTCGAGGATGAAGCCCTTGGCGGCGTCCGGCTCGGCGAGACGCTCACGGACCATGTTGATGGTGATCTCCGGCGGGACGAGGTTTCCCGCGTCGAGAAACTTCTTCGCCTCGAGCCCGATCGGGGTGCCCTGCGAGATGTTCGCCCGGAAGAGGTCTCCGGTCGAGATGTGCGGAATGCCGAGCGCTTCCGACAACAGCTCTGCCTGCGTGCCCTTACCTGCTCCGGGAGGACCGAGGATGACGAGTCTCATTTCAGGAACCCTTCGTACTTGCGTTGCATCAACTGGCTGTTCACCTGCTTGATGGTGTCGAGGCCGACAGCCACGATGATCAGCAGCGCCGTACCGCCGAACGGAATGTTCTGCGCGCTGCTTCCACCAAGGTCCATGAACAGGTTCGGGAGGATCGAGATGATGCCGAGGTACAGCGATCCCGGCAGCGTGATTCGGTTGAGCACATAGCCCAGGTATTCGGCGGTCGGCCTACCCGGTCGGATGCCCGGGATGAAGCCGCCGTAACGCTTCATGTCGTCGGCTCGCTCTTCCGGGTTGAACGTGACCGCCACGTAGAAGAACGTGAAGAACATGATCAGCAGGAAGTAGAGCACGATGTGGAACCAGCTGGACGGGTTGATCAGGTTGTCCTGCATCCAGACCTGCCAGCCCGACACCTCGGTGTTGTTCTGGTTGGTGATCTGCAGGATCAACTGCGGGATGTACAGCAGCGACGACGCGAAGATCACCGGGATGACACCTGCGGTGTTCACCTTGATCGGCATGTACGTCGACGATCCGCCGTACATCTTTCGTCCGACCATGCGTTTGGCGTACTGGACGGGTATCCGTCTCATGCCCTGCTCGATGAACACGACGGCGATCAGGATGATCAACACGGCCACACATACGAGGCCGAAGGCGAGGCCGCCGCGGGACTGCAGGATGTTGCGGCCCTCGGACGGCAGACGTGCCGCGATACCCGCGAAGATCAGGATCGACATGCCGTTGCCGACGCCGCGTTCGGTGATGATCTCGCCGAACCACATGACCAGCAGAGCACCTGCCGTCATGACGAGCACGATGATGATGAGGCCGAAGATCGACCGGTCGGAGATGATCTCCTGAGAGTTGCAGTCGCCCCCGGTCGTCGGCAGCAGATTACCGCTGGCGGCAAGCGCGACGATACCCGTGGACTGCAGCAGTGCCAGCGCCAACGTCAGGTAGCGCGTGTACTGCGTCATCTTCGTCTGGCCGGACTGGCCTTCCTTACGCAGTTGCTCGAACCGCGGGATGACCACGGTGAGCAGCTGAACGATGATGCTGGCCGTGATGTACGGCATGATGCCGATCGCGAAAACCGACAGCTGCAGCAATGCGCCGCCGGAGAACATGTTGATCAGCGAGTAGATCTGTCCGGAGTCGCCCTGGCTGGCGGCTTCGACGCATCGGTCGATCTCTTTGAAATTCACGCCCGGCGACGGCATCGTCGCGCCGAGGCGGTACAGCACGAGGATGCCGAGGACGTAGAAGATCTTCTTCCTCAAGTCGGGCGTCCGGAAGGTCGCCACGAGGGGGGAAAGCACCAAGTCCTCCTATAAGCACCTGAGTCTGCGGACCGCTGGCCAGCATTCTCGGCGTTCACGCTCGAAAGATTCCGGGCACCCTGTCGTCAGGGCGCCCCTACGAACTCTAACAGTCGTCTGACCACAACCGGTCAGGCGAGCAGGGCACGGACACGACTGTCCGTTTTCCGCTCGCCTGACCGGGTGATCAGATGTGCACCAAGCTCTTACTGCTCGGTGACACTGCCGCCTGCGGCGGCAATCTTCTCTTTGGCGGAACCGGTGAACTTGTCGGCGGTGACGTCGACCTTCACGTTCAGTTCTCCGTTGCCAAGAACCTTGACGAGACGGTTCTTGCGGACGGCGCCTGCTGCCACGAGCTCGGCGACGCCGATGGCGCCACCCTCCGGGAACAGCTTGGCGATGTCGCCGACGTTGACGACCTGGTACTCCACGCGGTTGCGGTTGGTGAAGCCCTTGAGCTTCGGCAGACGCATGTGAATGGGCATCTGGCCGCCTTCGAAGCCGGCAGGCACATTCTTGCGAGCCTTGGTGCCCTTGGTGCCGCGACCCGCGGTCTTACCCTTCGAGCCCTCACCGCGACCCACACGGGTCTTCTCGGTCTTCGATCCCGGTGCGGGACGAAGGTGGTGCAGCTTGATGGTCATGACTTAAACCTCTTCGACTGTCACGAGGTGCCGCACCACATTGATGAGACCGCGGTTGATCGGCGTGTCCTCGCGGGTGACGGTCTTGCGGATACCCTTGAGGCCAAGGGTGCGCAGGCTGTCACGCTGGTTCTTCTTGGTACCGATGGTGCCCTTGATCTGGGTGATCTTCAGCTCAGCCATGGCTTATGCTCCCTTGTTCGCTGCGGCCGCTGCGCGTGCACGCAGCATGCCGGCGGGGGTGACCTCTTCGACGGTCAGCCCGCGACGAGCAGCGACCTCTTCGGGCTGCTGCAGCATCTTCAGGGCGGCGACCGTCGCGTGAACGACGTTGATCGCGTTGTCCGAGCCGAGGCTCTTCGCCAGAACGTCGCTGACGCCTGCGCACTCGAGGACGGCGCGGACGGCGCCACCGGCGATCACACCGGTACCCGAGCTGGCGGGGCGCAGCATGACGACACCGGCCGCTGCCTCACCCTGAACCGGGTGGGTCACCGTGCCGGCGATCAGCGGGACGCGGAAGAAGTTCTTGCGAGCCTCTTCGACACCCTTCTGGATCGCTGCGGGAACTTCCTTGGCCTTGCCGTAGCCGACGCCGACCATGCCGTTGCCGTCACCGACGACGACGAGGGCGGTGAAGCTGAAGCGTCGACCACCCTTGACGACCTTCGAGACGCGGTTGATCGTGACGACGCGCTCGAGCTGGTTGCGCTCTTCGCGGTCACGGCCTCCACGGTTGTCGCGACGGTCGCCGCGGCCGCGGCCGCGATCGCTGCTGTTGTTGCTGTTGGTGTTGTTTCCGGCGGGTCCGTTGCCGCCATCACGCTGACGTCCGGGCATCAGATGTCCCCTCCAGTGTTGATCGTGTTAGTCGTCATCAGAACTTCAGGCCTCCCTCGCGGGCAGCGTCGGCCAGGGCCGCGATGCGACCGTGGTACGCCTTGCCGCCGCGGTCGAAGACGACCGCGTCGACTCCTGCTGCCGTGGCGCGGGCGGCGACGAGCTCGCCGACCTTCTTCGCCTGTGCCGACTTGTCGCCACCGGCGGAGCGAACGTCCGCCTCGATGGTGCTGGCTGCTGCCAGGGTGCGACCGGTCAGATCGTCGATGACCTGCACGTGGATGTGGCGGCTGCTGCGCTTGACGGCCAGACGCGGACGCTCTGCCGTGCCGGAGACGTTCTTGCGCAGACGGAAGTGACGACGCTTGGTCGAGGTACGACGACGAGTCGACACGTCCTTGCCGAGGGGCTTGCGCGCCTGTGCGGTGGTTTGAGTTGTTTCAGCCATGTCTTACTTACCCGTCTTTCCGACCTTGCGGCGGATCTGCTCACCCTCGTAACGCACGCCCTTGCCCTTGTAGGGGTCGGGGCGACGCAGGCGGCGGATGTTCGCCGAGATCTGGCCGACTTGCTGCTTGTCGATGCCCGCGATCGAGAACTTGGTGGGCGACTCGACTGCGAAGGTGATGCCTTCCGGTGCCTCGATCAGCACGGGGTGGCTGTAGCCCAGGGCGAACTCGAGGTCCTTGCCCTTGGCCTGGACGCGGTAACCGACACCGAAGATTTCCATCTTCGTGGTGTAGCCGGTGGTCACGCCGACGACCAGGTTGTTGACGAGGGTGCGGCTCAGGCCGTGCAGTGAACGGCTGCGACGCTCGTCGTTCGGGCGAGCGACGACGAGGGAGTTCTCTTCCTTCGTCACCACGATCGGCTCGGAGACGGTGAGGCTCAGTTCGCCCTTCGGGCCCTTGACCTTCACGTCCTGGCCGTCGACGGTCACGTCGACGCCTGCCGGGATTTCGATGGGATTCTTACCAATACGCGACATTTTTACGCTCCCCTACCAGACGTATGCGAGGACTTCGCCGCCCACGCCCTGGTTGGCTGCCTGGCGGTCGGTGAGCAGGCCGGACGACGTGGAGATGATGGCCACGCCGAGGCCGCCCAGGACCTTGGGCAGGTTGGTGGACTTCGCGTACACCCGGAGTCCCGGCTTCGAGACGCGGCGGAGACCAGCGATGCTGCGCTCCCGGCTCGGGCCGTACTTCAGGGTGACGACGAGCTTCTTGCCGACCTCTGCGTCTGCGACGCTGAAGTCGGTGATGTAGCCCTCGCGCTTGAGGATCTCGGCGATGTTCACCTTGATCTTCGACGACGGGAGGGTCACCTCGTCGTGAAACGCCGAGTTGGCGTTGCGCAGACGCGTCAGGAAGTCTGCGATCGGGTCAGTCATGGTCATGGTTGACCGTCAACCTTTCTCGTAGCGGTTCCCATACAGCGGTGATCGGCGATTTCTCGCATGCGATGCGCCGGTGGGCCTTCCACGAAGTGGATAGTTGTGCATTTTCTCCCCCGCCGATGCCATTGGCTTTTCACCGGCACCCGCGAGCTATGAAGTTGTGGCTCCTGGGGGCACACTTCACCCAGGCAACTGGTCTAGTGTAGAGAACCCCGCGGTCTGAACCAAATCGGTGGTCGTCACAGGTTGCGCTTCTCCACGTGTTGTTTGTTACCCGATTCGGGTAACGATCAACACGATTGATTGCCGACGGCACATTTCGGCGACGAGCAGGCGGTCGGTGTGCCCGTCCATCCCCGACGCGCGAATATCCGAGCCAGCTTGGCGGCGGTGACGCATGGCCGGACCGACGCCTGGCCCCAGCCGAGCCGCCTCGTGTCCAGGTCCGATTCGACGGCGGCGTCCAGGTCTCGCTCCATATCCCGGTCCCGATCGGCGACGCTGTCGTGAAACGCACGGCCGTCGAGTTCGACGACGAGGCCGAAGTCCGGGTGCTCCATGTCGCGAAATCCGCGTCGTCCGACGCGGATCTCGGACTGTCGTACCGGCTTCGGGAGGCCGTGCGGCCGCTCGACTTTCGTGAGGTACGCGTACTCGAGCGCCGAGCAGGTGCCGTCGCGGATGTCGGCGAGGATCGCGGCGATCAGCGCTCGACGACGCAGCCGCGTCCGCCGTTGCGCCGCGTCGAGGAGTCGGGCGGCGGTCGTCCGACGTCCGCCGACCGCTTCGGACAACACCGCGACGACCTCGATGTCGTTGCGTGCACCCGCGGCGACGTCGAGGACAGCTTCCTCGAGTCGGATCCGCGGCGGCGACAGATTGGCCTGGACGTCGGCCTCGAACGTCGCCCGGTGGTGGACGACGACGCCGTCTCGCGAGGTGACGTGCCGTCCGTCGGCCACCGCGATGTGGATCGGCTCCGCACGACGTCCCTCCTCCTGGAGACGCATCGTCGCGCGCACCGAGGACGCGTGACTCAATGCTGCGGGAGCCGCGTCGAGCACGGCGCACCACGCACGTTGCCGCCAGGACAACGGTCCGTTGTGCGTGATGTAGACCCCCGGCTGAACGCTCAACCACGCACCGCTTCGGAGCTGCCGACGGACATACGCGGAGTCGACGCCGCAAGCCAGCGCCTGTCGTCGCGCGACGACGCCGTCCTGGTCTTTGATCAGTTGCACGAGACGGGCAATGGCCTCGATATCCCCCATCTCCGAATTCTCGCTGACGACCGTACATCGGCCAAGGTCGTTATCCACAGCCCGGCAGATGACTTAATCGTGTTGTTTGTTACCCGATTCGGGTAACAAACAACACGATTGAGTCAGACGCCTCTACGACTGCGGCGGCAGGATGTGCACTCCGGTCTTGTCGCAGGCCAGGGCGAGCGACGAGATGTACTGCGTCGAGCCGTCAGGAGCGGGGACTGCGGAGGCGAGCATGTCGGGACGCTCGAACTCGGCGCCGGTCACGCAGCACCGCAGGGTGGCGTCGCTCGGGTTCCCGTACTCGTCGTACATGGGCAGGTCGATGCCGTCGTCGGTACGACGCAGGTAGTACCGGCCGCGAGTCGCGACGGCGAGGATCGGCGGGAGCACGAACGCCAGGACAGCGGCGACGAGCGGCGAATAGGGTGCGATGCCGTCGCCGAATGCTCCGAAGAACACGGCGATCGACGCGCCCGCGGCGACGGCAACCGACACGAAGCCGACCGGGTTCACCGCGTACAGCATTCCGCGACGGAACTCCGGAGCCATTGGGCTGATCTTCAGCAGCCACTTGTTGACGACGATGTCGGTGGCGACGACGACGATCCAGGCGATGGCACAGTTCGCATAGAAGTTCAGCAGCTCGTTCAGGAAACTGAACATGTTGGCTTCCATCAGTACCAGCGCGATCAGCAGGTTGACGACGACGAACACGAGCCGACCCGGATACGTCTTGGTGACACGGGTGAACGAGTTGGTCCATGCGAGCGACCCCGAGTACGCGTTCGTCACGTTGATCTTGATCTGCGAGATCACCACGAGGATCAGGGCCAGGGTCATCGCCAGCCACGGCGGCATCATCTCTTCGTAGACCATCACGAACTGGTGGACCGGCTGGTTCGCGACGCCCGCGCTGTCGGCGACGTGGCCGATCAGATAGACGGCCAGGAACAGACCGACGATCTGTTTCGCCGCGCCGAACAGCACCCATCCCGGGCCTGCGACGAGGACGGCCGTCCACCAGCGTCGCGTGTTCTCCGGAGTCTTCGGCGGCATGAACCGCAGGTAGTCGATCTGCTCGGCGATCTGCGCAATCAGCGACAGACAGACGCCTGCGCACAACATGATCCCGGCCCAACTCACGCCCTCACCGCGCGGCGCACCGTTCTCGTCGATGCCGCCGAACGCGAGGAAGTCGCTCACCGCGCTCGGGTGCGCGACGAGCAGGTAGACGAGCGGACCGACCATCATCACCAGCCACAGCGGCGTCGTCCACACCTGTAGTTTCGCGAGAGCCTTCATCCCGTAGATCACCAGCGGCAGGACGATCAGCGTCGACGCCAGATAGCCGACCGGCAGCGGTATCCCGAGACCGAGTTCCAGGCCCTGCGCCATGATCGAACCCTCAAGGGCGAAGAAGATGAACGTGAACGACGCGAAGATCAAGTTGGTGACGACGCTGCCGTAGTACCCGAAGCCGCTGCCCCGGGTGATCAGATCCAGGTCGAGGTTGTAGCGGGCGGCGTAGACCGCGAGCGGGATGCCCGTCGCGATGATGACCGCCGCGAACAGCGCGATTCCCCACAGCGCATTGCCCGTACCGTGCGCAATCCCGATGTTGGCGCCGATCGAGAAGTCGGCGAGGTACGCGATACCGCCGAGCGCCGACGTGGCGACCACCGCTGTACTCCACTTGCGGTAACTGCGCGGCGCGAACCGGAGTGTGTAATCCTCGAGCGTCTCGGTGAGCGCATCCCCCTCCCGCCCACCTGCGACCGGACCGTCTGGAACGCGCGTCAACTGGTCTGTCATTCGTCCTCCACTCACCCTCTTCGATCGGTGAATTGAATGTATGCAGGCGATGTCACCACCGCGGGGCGGTTATGTTGCGTCGCCGAAACCGTTGGTGTCGAACGTGTTACGTCGTCGCTCGGCGCCGCGTCGCGACGAAGACCGCGGCCCAGACGGCCAGCAGGACCCCGGTCAGCCAGATACCGAGCGTCTCCAGGTCGGCTCCGCCGAGCCACTCGAACGGTCCGGTCCAGCCCCACTGCTCATACGCGAGGGAAGACAGTTGAACCACCGCGATGAACGCCGCGACCGCCGCCGAGATGCCCGTCATCACCGACCGGTACGAGATCGCTCGCGACCGCGTGGCGCCGGGCGACCACACGTACGCGCGGCGCATCACCGCGCCCTGCACCGTGTCGAGCAACGACATGCCTGCCGCGAACAGGACGGGCAGGGTGAGGACGGCCCACCACGGCACGGCCCCCAGGCTCGCCGATCCGGCGAGCGCCAGCAGGCCGATCTCGGTCGCGGTGTCGAACCCGAAACCGAAGGCGAAGCCGACCGCGAACATCCGGGTAGGGCGGTCGACGACGCGCTCGAACCGGCGCACCACCGGCCACACGAGACCGCCGGCGGACGCGCCGTCGGACGTGCCGAGCGATCGGACGTTGACTGCCGCGATCGCCAGGAGGAACAGCGACGAGACGAGCGGCCCCCAGACGCCAGTCACCTCGTGCAGGGTCGAGTCGTCGTCGGTGACGGCACGGCCGAGCGCGCCGAGCCCGACGACGAGCGCCAGGCACAGCCCGAACACGACGCTCGAGTGGCCGAGCGAGAACCAGAGGCCAACCGTCGACGCTGGTCTGCCCCGGTCGACGAAGCGGCGCGTCGTGTTGTCGATGGCAGCGATGTGGTCGGCGTCGAACGCGTGCCGCAGGCCGAGTGCGTACGCGCCCAGTCCGACGGCGAGCGCAGCGGGTCCGGCCGAGTCGTACGTGATCCCCGACGGAACCACCACCGTCAGCAGGAGACCCCACCCGAGCAGGTGCAATACAACGATGACGGCGACGGCCCATCGGCTGCCGGGATCGCGAACTGATCGGTCCTCGGCGAGCACAGCTTGGTCTTCGGCCGTCACAGATCCGCCTCCATCAGTCGTCGCCCTCTATCAGTCGTCGGAAGGTGTCCCACGTGTGTGCGAGCGGACTCTCGTGAACAGAGTGCCCGAGGTATCGGGCCAATGCGCCCGGTCCGGCAGTCTCCATCGTGTGCGCGTCACTCTCGCCGGGTCGAATCCCTGCCAGCACGATCGATTCGATGACGCGGTTCGATCCGAGCACTCCGGGCATCGGCTGGTCGCCGTGCACGTCGATCGACTCGACGAGCAGCGGGACGTCGTCGACCGTCACCGTCGTCTCGGCGCACAGACGTCCGCCTCGCTCGCCGGAGCGTCCGAGCACACAGATGTCGCGGACCAGTGCGCGTGCGCCGTCGGCGAGAGCGATCTCGGTCCGACGATGCAGGTTCGCGCCGTCGGCGACGACAGTCTCCAGACCACGCCAGATCAGCGTCGCCCCGGGTTCGACGATGACGTGCGTCGACCACCCCGACGCTTCGCCGTCCGCGTCGTAGGCGACGGTCCCGCCGACTTCGGTGAGGTCGAGCGTGCATCCCGCCCCGACGCGGATGTCGAGACCGATCGCGTCGCCGCCCAGGAGCATCGCCCCACCCGCCACCAGCGCGATCCGCGCCGACGACGCGGTCCGGTCCAGCAGCCTCGGGACCAACGTCGTGCCGGCTTCCGCCGACAGGTCGACGAGCGCCCGTCCCGGCGCGGCGTCGACGGCGATCCGAGCGGTCCTCAATGCTGGTGCGAGTGCACGTACCCGCCGTCCGGGTGCGCGTCGTCGGCATGGAAGTGAGGGGCCATCGGGCCCGGGTCCACTGGCTCGTGCGATCCGCTGCGATGCGCCGCAAGCACACGAAGGACCCATTCACGCAGGGCAGCAACCGATTCCGCATCGGTCCGAGACAAGGCGAGGACGGGCCGTCCCTCCCTCGCCTCAGACGCGTCGGCCACCATCGTCGGAACGTCGACGCCGACGTACGGCGCGAGGTCGGTCTTGTTGACGACGAGGAGGTCCGCGCGACCGATGCCCGGACCGCCCTTGCGTGCGACGTCGCCGCCGCCTGCGACGTCGAGCACGAAGATCTGCGCGTCGACGAGCGCAGGCGAGAACGTGGCAGTCAGGTTGTCACCGCCGGATTCGATGAGGACCACGTCGAGTGGCGCGAAGTCGGCTTCCAGGTCTTCGGCGGCGAGCAGGTTAGCGGTCACGTCGTCGCGGATCGCGGTGTGCGGGCAGGCTCCAGTCTCGACGGCGCGGATCCGATCCGGGTCCAGGACGCCCGCCGACCGCAGGAAGCGCGCGTCCTCGTCGGTGTAGATGTCGTTGGTGATGACGCCGATCGCGAGCTCGTCGACGAGGGCGGCGCAGACGGTGGCGATCAACGACGACTTGCCGGTACCGACGGGGCCGGCGATCCCGAGTCGGAGCGCACGGTCTGGTGCAGCGGTGTGGTCAGGCACGGAACAACCTCTGGGTCAGGCGGGCGTGGGTCTGCGCCCACTGCTCGCTGTGTGGAGCCCCGGACGCCGGAACGGCGGCGGGGTCGGTGACGGCGGCGATCTGCGCCACCGTCGATTCGGCCGCAGCGCACGCGTCGAGGATCCACCCGGTGGCCTCGGCGGGGTCGCGCGGGTCGAGCTTGAGCAATGCCGCGGCCGCGGTCGCCGCCTCGTCGTAGATCACCAGGCGGACGAGGTCAGTAGCGGGCAGCGCTGCTGTCGCCGCGATGGCTCCGAGAACCACTGCGCGGCATGGTGTCTCGGGAAGGGCGCCGGAGTCGACGGCGGGCCAAATGCGCCGGGCCAGTCGTAGGTATCCGCGCGCGTGGGCGATCGACGCGGTACGCACTGCGGGCGACGGCGTCCGCGCCGCCCACGCGTCCTGCACCGCCTGCAGCGATTCGCCGGAAAGCACACGGTGGCGCGCGAGGACAGCGGTCCCCGCTTCCACCTGTGAGGTGGTCTGCGCCCGCGCGCACAGCAGATCCCGCACGTGGTCAGGCGGCATGCCACCGGTCAGGGCCGGCTCCATGCCCGCGGAGTACGCGTGCCCGCCGGTCGGCAGCCGCGCATCGGCCAAGAGCATCGCGACCTGGGTCGGTGCCGTCATCAGAACATCGAGTAGAGCTGCGCCATCGGCAGCTCCACTGCGGGTGCGGGAGTCACGAGCTCGCCGTCGATCCGGATGTCGAAAGTGTCGGGCCGGATGTCGATTCTCGGCAGGGCGTCGTTGACCTTCATGTCCGCCTTGCCGATCGCGCGCGTCGGCCGGACCGGCGCGAGACGACGTCGTAGCCCGAGCCGGTCGGCGAGCCCGTCGTCAAGCGCTGCGGGCGACACGAACGACACCGAGAGGTCGGCACCGATGCGCGCGCCGAACGTCGGGCGTTGCAGGACCGGCTGCGGCGTGGGGATGGACGCGTTCGGGTCGCCGAGCGATGCCCAGGCGATGGTCCCGCCCTTGATCACCAGCGACGGCCGGACTCCGAAGAAGCGCGGATCCCACAGAGTCAGGTCGGCGAGCTTGCCGGGTTCGATCGATCCGATCTCGTGGTCGATGCCGTGCGCGATCGCCGGGTTGATCGTGTATTTGGCGACGTATCGGCGCGCGCGGTAGTTGTCGGCCCCGCTCCTGGCGGCCAGGTTGTCGGCGGCCCCGCCGCCGAGATGACCCCGCCGCGCCTTCATCACGTGCGCCACCTGCCAGGTACGGGTGATGACCTCGCCGATGCGGCCCATCGCCTGTGCGTCCGACGACGTGATCGACAATGCGCCCAGGTCGTGCAGGATGTCCTCAGCGGCGATCGTCGTCGCACGGATACGCGATTCGGCGAACGCGAGGTCCTCCGGGACCGCCGGATTCAGGTGGTGGCAGACCATCAGCATGTCGAGGTGCTCGGCGACGGTGTTGACGGTGTGCGGGAGCGTCGGGTTGGTGGATCCGGGGATCACGTTGGGCAGCCCGGCGATCGACAGGATGTCCGGCGCGTGGCCACCGCCCGCACCCTCGACGTGGAACGCGTGGATGCTGCGGCCGCCGATCGCGTCGACCGTCGAGTCGACGAAGCCCGCCTCGTTCAACGAGTCCGAGTGCAACGCGACCTGCAGTCCCCAGTCATCGGCGGCGCGGAGCGCGGCGTCGATCGCGGCGGGGGTCGCACCCCAGTCCTCGTGGACTTTGAACCCCGCGGCGCCGCCGAGCGCCTGTTCGGCGAGTCCGTCCGCCGACACCGTGTTGCCTTTGCCGAGGAGTAGAACGTTGACCGGAATCGCGTCGAGGGCGCGGTGCATCTGCTGCAGATGCCACGCGCCGGGCGTCACGGTCGTCGCCTTGGACCCCTCGGACGGCCCCGTCCCGCCGCCGATGAGCGTCGTCAACCCAGTCGCGAGTGCTTCGTCGCACTGCGACGGGGACAGCAGGTGGACGTGGGAGTCGATACCGCCCGCGGTGAGGATCTTCCCCTCTCCAGAGATCACATCGGTCGACGGTCCGATGACGAGGTCGGGGTGCACGCCGTCGGCGATGTCCGGGTTGCCGGAGCGTCCGAGTGCGACGATCCGTCCGTCGCGGATGCCGACGTCGGCGCGTTCGATCCCCCACCAGTCCAGAACGACGACGTTCGTGATGACCGTGTCGAGGGCGCCCGCGCTGCGTGGCACAGCCGACTGCCCCATCGACTCGCGGATCGACTTGCCACCGCCGAACACCGCCTCGTCGCCGCCGAGGGTGTGGTCTCGTTCGATCTCGATCCACAGGTCGGTGTCGGCCAGACGGATCTGGTCGCCGACAGTCGGACCATACAGCGACGCGTAGGTTCCGCGGTCGATCTCGACCATCAGCGCGCCTGCTTTCCGAGTGCGATCCCGGGGACGATCCGCAGTCCACGCAAGGCAACCGCCGCAACAGATTTCGAGGCTCCTGGTTCGAATCGAACCGACGTCCCAGACGGCACGTCGAGGCGGAAGCCGTCGGCGGCCCCCCGGTCGAAGTCGAGCGCCGCATTGGCGTCGGGCAGGTGCAGGTGCGAGCCGATCTGGACCGGGCGGTCGCCGGTGTTGACGACGACGAGGTCGATCCGCTCGGAGTCGTCGCGGTCGGCGTTGAGGGCGATGACGCCGGGTCGGACGCGGATCGCGCCCGGCCCGTCGGTACGTGGTGCCGAAGACATGTGTCGCCCTTCTAGTCGATCGGGTGGTGAATGGTGACGAGCTTGCGGCCGTCCGGGAACGTGGCCTCCACCTGTACGTCGTCGAGCATCTCGGCGACGCCGGGCATCACGTCCTCACGCGTCAGGACGCGCCGTCCTTGTTCCATGAGTTCGGCGACGCCGACACCGTCGCGCGCCCGCTCGATGACCCACGTCGACAGCAGGGCGACGGTCTCGGGATGGTTGAGTCGCACTCCACGCGCACGACGATCGCGTGCCACCATCCCGGCCACCGACAGCAGCAGTTTCTCGGTGTCTCCCGGCGTGAAGCGCATACGAAAGATAGTGCCACCGCGTACTCGCGCGAGCGACCATGAGCCTGCCGCGTCACACGAACGTCATAGACGCGCAACGGCCCAGAAACGCTCGCGGTACTTCTCGGTATCCGCAGATCGTCGGCAGATGACTTAATCGTGTTGTTTGTTACCCGATTCGGGTAACAAACAACACGATTGAGTCAAGGTGCAGGCGCCGAGTGTGACCGTCCGGGCACGGGTCTGACCAACGCCGGGCATGAGTACGGCCATAAGTCCCCGAAGTCTGGCGAAGCACAGAAGTCTGGGCATGTCAGGTCTACAGTTCGGGTCATGCGTGAATCCCACAGCGTGCAAGGACCGGCAGCTCAAGCGCTACTGGACGTTGGCAGATTCTTCACGAAGTGGGACGAGACACAGGAGACATCATGAATTCGGTATCGCTTCCCACCGTCGTCGACGAACTGCTGTCGGAGGCTCGCACCGCGAGATCCGGGCGGGCGGCGCGCACCATCCGCGGTCACGTCGAACACAATTTGCGGCACACAGTCATCGCGTTGGCCGCTGGGAAAGGGCTCGCCGACCACGAGAGTCCCGGTGAGGCCACCCTCCAGGTACTCCGCGGGACGGTCCGGCTCACCGCACCCGACGGCGAATGGCGTGGCACCGCAGGCGATCTCGTCGACATTCCGAACGTCCGGCACGGATTGACGGCGGACGAGGACGCGGCGGTGTTGTTGACGGTCGCGCTGGGGTCTTCTGGTGCCTGACCTTGATCGAAATTGACGTGCTTGTAGTCTGAGCGAAGTAGTCGAAACGGACGAAGTTGTCATCCGAACGAACTACACTCGGTAGGTGTGACAACTTCCCGGGTGACACCGTACGACGCCACTTTCACCTATGCAGAGTCCGAGCGGGTCCGATCATCAATCGTGACTGCGTACGCGTTCACTGAGAGCAGCGTCGACTCGGCAGAACTCGTCGATCAGGTCGCACGGCGCGCCGATGCCGTGTTGCGCCTCCGCCAACGAATGGTCCGGGCTCACCTCGACATCGGAGACGCGTACTGGACCGAGGTTCCGGACTTCGACGCGCGTAAACATATCGAAACCCGCCCTGCGATGGGATGGGACACGCTCGTACGTTTCATGACAGACCTTCACGAACTCGATTTCGACCACGAACGGCCTCTCTGGCAGATCTACATCGTGCGAGACGTCAGCGGAATCGAGTCGACGAGCGGACCGTGCACTGTAGTCGTGCTGCGCTTCCACCATTCGATGGCCGACGGAATGGGCGTGGCAGAGATCGCTCGATCGCTATTCGAAGAGCAGTCGGAACCGCCGCCGCCTTCTACCGGTCGTGCGTCTACCACTCGCGGCAAGGTCACCGCCATCGAGATCGTTCGGGGATTCATCCGGCCTTTCATGATCCTCGCCGACCTCTGGCGGCTCGTCATGGTGAGTCGCCGAGCCGCGAAGGATCGTAAGGCGGGTGTGTGGACGATGCCCGACGCACAGCCGCGTGTCACCGCTGTGAACCAGCCGTGCGGTCCCGATCGGGACTCGGCGATCGTCTTCGAGTCCGTCAGCCGGGTGCGTCGCGTCGCCCACGCCATCGGGTCGGCCTCGGTGAATGACGTGGTACTGAGCGTCATCGGACGCTCGATGGCAGCGCACCTCGGCGAGCCTGAGAAGCCACTCGCTGCAAGTGTCCCCATCTCCGTCAGAGACTTGGTCGATCCCGACATGCGGAACGCGCTGGGATTCGGGACCGTCGAATTGAGCCCGGAGCTTCCGCTCGACGAGCAGGTCCGAGCCGTTCACCATCGGGTTCGGTCCGAGCGCACTCGACTCAATCTCCCGACTTTCGCGGCTATGTATTCGATTCTTCCGCGCCTGCCGGGATTCGCCTATCGCCTCCTGTACCGCCGTGGGCAAGCCCGTGAAGCACGAGGCCCCAAGCCCGGTCCCACGCAGCTGCGCATCAGCACGATCCCGAAGGGGCCGTCGCACTCGTGGACCCTCGCGGGCCAACCCGGAGTGGCCTGTTTCGGCGTCACACCGGTCTCCGACGGACTCGGTGTCAACCACACCGTCTCGACCTTCGGCGACAACCTGGCGATCGGGATCATGGCCGATCCCGCGCAGCTGCATGACCTCGACGGCTACGTCGCCACTCTCCGAGCGAACCTTGAGGAAGTGATCTCCTCATACGGGCGCTCCGCCTGACTCTCACTCCCCGCGCGACACGTAGTACGGACGCGGGCCGCGCCACCCGTACTTCAGGGAGGCCAGCCGCGCCACGATCACGAGCAGCGCGCAGATCAGCCCCATCCATCCGCGATACCAGTCGAAAGCCATGAGCGTGGACGCCACGACGGCTCCGGCGAACGCGGGGATCGCGTAGAGCGGCTCGTCGGTGCGCAGGATCGCGGGCACTTTCCCAGACAGGACATCGCGGATGATGCCACCGCCGACGCCCGTGGTGAATCCGAGCAGAGCGGCCACTGTCGGCGACGCGCCCCACGCGTGGCCCACGGTGGCGCCGACGACGACGAACATCCCGAGACCGATCGCGTCGGTCACGTCCAGCGGCCACCGGGTCAGTCGGGGCGGCGGATGCCAGAAGAAGATAACGAGGCCGGTAGCCGCCGCAGCCGCGAGGAACTTGAGGTCGGTGAACGCGGTCGGCGGCGTGTTGCCGACCATGATGTCGCGAATGATGCCACCGCCGAGTGCTGTGCTGACAGCCAAGAACACGATGCCGACGATGTCGAGGTTCCGTCGCACGGCCAGGAGCGCACCGGACGCCGCGAACGCAATGGTGCCGATCATCTCGCCGATCTCCTGGACGACCGATGCCGCGTGGTCGATGTCGGCAGCCAACACCGCCTGCGCAACGCTCATCGACGTCTCCTCACCGACTGGCTTGTCCTTCATGAGGAGCCTAGTCATCGCGGCACGGTCGCCCCGACATGACGGGCGCGCATCTCGGTACAGTTAACCTGTGAGGCAGTTGTCCCCCGGCGAGAATCAGCCGCTCCCGTCGTCGACGATCCGCGTGCAGGTCCGCTCGGCCTCCCCGGTGAACACGTCGGCGATTCTCGTGGCCGACAACGGGCGCGTCCGCTCGGATGCCGACTTCGTCTTCTACAACCAGCCGTCTGCACGCGGTGTGCAGTACCGCGACGAGGGGTCCGTCGACACGGTCACCGTCAACACCACCGCCGTCGATCGCGAGATCACGACGATCGCGGTCACCGCGAGCCTCGACGGAACCGGCCCCAGTTCGTTCGCGACCGCCGGAGCGCTGCAGGCGACGGTGTTCGACGCCGCGGGCACCGTGTCCGCCGACTTCACCGTTCCCGGGCTGACGAGCGAGACCGCCGTCGTATGCCTTGAGGTGTATCGACGCGGCGACCAGTGGAAGGTCCGCGCCGTCGGACAGGGCTACGACAACGGGCTGTCCGGGCTGGCGACAGCGTTCGGCATCAGCGTCGACGACGACCCCGCACCGCAGAACGCACCGCGCATGACCGATCCGCAGCCGTGGCCGCCAACCGCAGGCCAGGCTCCCCAATCACAGACACAGCAGCGACCGACACCTTCGCCGGTCCCCAATCCAGCCGCGGCACCTATCGCCGCGGGCCGTACCCCAGGAGGGTCCATGCAGAGCGAACTCTTCGCCCCCGACCACGCCGAAGTCCAGGCCCAGGGCATCACCAAGCAGGGCAGCAAGATGTGCCGTGTCGGGCTCAACGGCGAGGTCATGGCCCGGCAGGGATCGATGGTCGCCTACCAGGGCGACCTTCACTTCGAAGGAATCGGCGCGGGCGGCTTCGGGCGCATGATGCGCCAGGCGATGACCGGTGAGGGCGTCCCCCTCATGAAGGTCTCCGGGCGCGGCGACCTGTTCCTCGCCGATAACGCCTCCGAAGTGCACGTGATCGACCTCGACGGGTCGGACGGCCTCACCATCAACGGCACCAACGTCCTGGCCTTCGAGCCCACCCTCCAATACAACGTCGAACGCATGCACGGCGCCGGCGCGATGAGCAACGCGGGCATGTTCAACTGCGTGTTCACCGGACGCGGCCGGATCGCCATCACCACCAACGGCTCCCCCGTTGTACTGAACGTCGCAGGAGACACCTACGCCGACCCACAGGCCGCGGTCGCGTGGTCGTCGAGTCTGCGGACCTCGATCAAGACCAACGACAGCTTCGGTCTCAACACGCTCCTGGGGCGCAGCACCGGCGAGCGATTCACCCTCGCGTTCGGCGGACAGGGGTTCGTCGTCGTCCAACCGTCCGAGCAGCCGCCCGGCGGTTTCATCGGCGGCACGGGACAAGGTAAGGACGCGGGAGTCGGTGGAGCGTTGGGCGGTTTCCTCGGACGCTGACGACTACTCGTCAGGACGACAGCGTCGCACGCAACGCCGACGCGAACTCGTCGGCATCCCGCGCGCCGAGACGCGCGTAGTTCAGCACGAGCCCCGATACCACGTGCTGCGACGACTGACTGCTCAGTGATCTCGTCCGCCACCCCGCAGTCTCGAGCACATGGACCACCTCGTCGTCGTCACAACCCGGCAGCAGCACGCACAGGTGCAGGCCTGCTTCGACCCCCGTCACCGAAAGGTCGGGACACTCCCGGTCTAGCGCCGCGACCAGCCGCGACCGCCGATCGCTGTACACGCGGGCTGCCCGCGCAAGGTGACGATCCATCGCACCCGATCCGATGAACTCCGCCAGAGCATCGGCGGGCACTGACGACGGCCCTCGACGGTGCACCGCGAGCCACCGCTCGACGTCGCGGCGCAGTGCAGTCGGCGGCAGACACCAGGCGACGCGCAGATCCGGTGACACCGACTTAGACGACGTGCCGACGTACGCCACGCTCTCATCCCCGCCCGGCAGGGTCACGAGCGCGGGCAGCGGAGCGACGCCGTAGCGGAACTCTCCGTCGTAGTCGTCCTCGATCACCAGAGATCCGGTCCGCCGCGCCCATTCGACCAGCGCCACTCGACGGTCCACGCTCGCCCGGTACCCGAGCGGATACTGGTGTGCAGGCGTGGTGAACACGATGGCGGGCTCGTCGCCAAGGCGGGCGACGTCGAGTCCGTCGGGATCGGCGGGGTGGAACCGAACCTGGAGTCCCTGTTCACGGGCCATGAGCACGGCGCCGCGATATCCGGGGTCCTCGACATGAAACACGACCGGCTGCTCAGCCGCGAACGCAGCGCACAGCGCGGCGACCACCGACCGCGAACTGTCGAACAGGATCGGGTCCGCCTCGGCGATGCCGCGATGCCGCCGCAGATGCCCGGACAGTGCCGCGCGCAGCGTGGGGCTCGGCTCCTCCCACGGATTCAGTCCGGACAGTCCCGCGGCCGCGGCAGCCCGCATGGCACTGCGCCAGGCTCGTCCGGCGACCAGCGCCGCGTCGGGGATTCCGGGACGAAGGTCTCGACGAGATCGCCCTCGTCGCCGTTCGACGTCGGGTCCGGGGCGGCCGTCGTCCCGCCCGCGAGTGCGCGCGCCGGCTTGCGCGGCCTGCACCGCTCCGGCGCTGACGCATGTGCCCGAGCCGTGCTCCGAGACGACGAACCCCGCGGCGACGAGTTCGTCGAACGCGCGGACCACAGTGCCTCGGGAGAGTCCGGTCTGCTCGGCGAGCGCCCTACTCGACGGGATCCGGTCGCCGTCGGCGAGAGCACCGTCGGCGATCCGGTCGACGATCGCGTTCACCAAATCCGCAGCACCCGCCACGTCGCCGAGGACGAGGGAACCAGGACGAGGACCGCGGGGCATGACACAAGCATAGTGGTCCTGCGAAATTGGCAGAAGTGGATCTACCGTCACCACCACTTAGACGATGGGATGGCGGTATGACAGCCTTCCGACAGTCCGACCGTCTCCGCAACGTCCGCTACGACGTCCGTGGCCCGATCCTCACCGAGGCCATGCGCCTGGAGGCCGAGGGCCACGACGTCCTTCGTCTCAACCTCGGCAACATGCACCCGTTCGGGCTCGAGGCACGCCTCGAGATCGTGGACGCCGTCGCCGCGAGCCTCGCTCCCGCGCAGGCATATTCGGACTCTCGCGGGATTCGGCCCGCGCGGGAGGCCGTCGCCGATCACTACCTGCGGTGCGGCGTCGACGGGGTGTCCGCCGACGACGTGTTCCTGGGCAACGGGGTCAGCGAGCTCATCACGCTCACCCTCCAGGCTCTCGTGAATCCCGGCGACGAGATCCTGGTGCCTGCACCCGACTATCCGACATGGACCGGCGCGGTGAACCTGACCGGCGGGGTGCCGGTGCACTACCTGGCCGACGAGTCGAACGGGTGGAATCCGTCCATCGAGGACATCGAGTCCAAGGTGACTTCGCGGACCACCGCGCTCGTCATGATCAACCCCAACAATCCGACGGGCGCCGTGTACAGCGAAGAGACCGTCCGCGGGATGGCAGACGTCGCACGCCGCCACGGGCTGATCTTGCTCAGTGACGAGATCTACGACGAACTGATCTTCGGCGACGCTCGCCATCACTTCGCCGCGCGCGCGGCGGGCGACGACGTCTTGTGCCTGACGTTCGGTGGCTTGTCGAAGGCCTACCGTGTGTGCGGCTACCGCGCAGGCTGGGTTGTGGCGACCGGGCCACTCCACCTCGCGACCGATCTCCTCGAAGGCATCACGCTGCTGTCCAACATGCGTGTCTGTCCCAATGTGCCCGGCCAATACGCCATTCCGGTCGCACTCGGCGCGGGCACACCCGGTTCGCCGCTGCCCGCCGACATCATCGATCCCGACGGCAGACTGGAGAATCAACTCGCGCGGACAGCGGAAGCGCTCAACGCGATCCCCGGCGTCAGCTGCGTCCCACCGCGCGGAGCGTTGTACTGCTTTCCGCGCATCGACCAAGACATGTTCGGCATCAACGACGACGAGGAATTCGTCCTCGACCTGCTCCGCACCAAGCACATCCTGGTCACGCACGGCACCGGATTCAACTGGCACGAACCGGACCATTTCCGGATCGTGTGCCTCCCCGACGAACAGGTACTCGGGCGCGCAGTCACCACCATCGGCGACTACTTGTCCGATCGGCGTCGCTGACACGGCCACCGATACGCAAAACACGCATCGGCCCCGCCTCCTAACAAGAGAGACGGGGCCGACGGTGTTATCGCAATTGTTCTCGGATCAGCGCAGAGAGAGGATCCGAGAAGAAGTCACCAGCTCGACTTCTGCACGCCCGGCAGCTCGCCTGCGTGAGCCATGTCGCGCAGGCAGATGCGGCACAGGCCGAACTTGCGGTAGACCGAGTGCGGACGTCCGCACTTGTTGCAGCGCGTGTAGGCACGCACGGCGAACTTCGGCTTCTTGTTGGCCTTGTTGACCAGAGCCTTCTTTGCCATGTCAGTTGTCCTTAGCGTTGTTGTCCTTGAACGGGAAGCCCAGCGCGCGGAGAAGCGCACGGCCTTCCTCGTCCGTGGTGGCCGAGGTGACGACTGTGATGTCCATGCCGCGCGGCCGGTCGATGTTGTCGATGTTGATCTCGTGGAACATCGACTGCTCGGTCAGACCGAACGTGTAGTTGCCATTGCCATCGAACTGACGGTCGCTCAGGCCACGGAAGTCGCGGATACGCGGGAGGGCGATCGACACGAGACGGTCGAGGAACTCCCACATACGGTCGCCGCGCAGCGTGGTGCGGGCGCCGATCGGCATGCCCTCACGGAGCTTGAACTGTGCGATGGACTTGCGAGCGCGACGGATCTCCGGCTGCTGGCCGGTGATCAGAGCCAGATCGGTCACGGCGCCGTTGATCAGCTTCGCGTCACGGGCAGCGTCACCGACACCCATGTTCACGACGACCTTCACGACGCCCGGGATCTGCATCACGTTGGCGTAGTTGAACTCGGTGTTGAGCGATTCCCTGATCTCGTCACGGTAACGCTGCTTCAGCCGCGGCTGAACTTTTTCGGTTGCGGTCATGATCAGATGTCCTTCCCGGTCTTGCGCGAGATGCGGACCTTCTTGCCGGTCTCGTCATCGATGCGGTAACCGACGCGGGTCGGGTTGCCCTCGGAGTCGACGATCATCACGTTCGAGACGTGGATCGGAGCTTCCTGGGTCACGATGCCGCCGGAGCTTGCACCGCGCTCGTTAGCCGAATCTGCGACGTGCTTCTTGATGCGGTTGACGCCTTCGACGAGGACCCGCTCACGCTTCGGGTAGGACTCGATGACCTTGCCCTTCGCGCCCTTGTCCTTGCCTGAGACGATGATGACTGTGTCACCCTTGTGGATCTTCATAAGGTCAGATCACCTCCGGTGCGAGCGACACGATCTTCATGAAGCGCTTGTCGCGAAGTTCACGGCCGACCGGGCCGAAGATGCGGGTACCGCGCGGGTCGCTCTCGTTCTTGAGAAGCACAGCGGCGTTCTCGTCGAACTTGATGTACGAGCCGTCGGCGCGGCGACGCTCCTTGGTGGTGCGAACGATGACGGCCTTGACGACCTCACCCTTCTTGATGTTTCCGCCGGGGATGGCGTCCTTGACGGTTGCGACGATGACGTCGCCCACGCCGGCGTAACGACGCGACGAACCACCGAGCACACGGATGCAAAGGACTTCCTTGGCACCAGTGTTGTCGGCGACGCGCACGCGGGATTCCTGCTGAATCACTGCTTGTCTCCTTGACCTGGATTTCTATGTCCGCCGGATTTCCGACCCGACGCACACGGTCTGTCGCCACCGGATCATGCGCCTGCCTGGGGTTTCACCGCATGAACGGCGTGGCTCCAGTGGGTTCGCAAGTCGGCTCGCGGTGCTCGCACCGCAGGCAACCGCTCTAGTGTAGGCGAATCCGCCGGTCAGGTACAAATTCGCGGGGCACGCCCGGCACGTGGTGCGTATATCTTTCAGGACATATCGCAGCCGGAACCGTCAGGTGTTAGGGTAGCCAAACGCAAAGTCAGAAGATCTGGCGTCGAAAGCTGAGGTTCGATGGATTCGGCCCCACCCACGATGGCACCGGGCCGTGAATCGGACGGGACTCCGGACGACGACGCTGGCGCGGCCCGAACCGTCACACGGAGACTCTCCACTCGAACGCTCATCCTGCTCGGGCTGGCGGTGCTCGTCGTCGCCGTATCAGTGCTCAGCCTTCTGTTCGGCAGCGGCGACATCACTGCAGCGCAGTCGTGGAGCGCCCTGTGGAACGGAAACGACGGTTCGACCATCGGCGAGATCATCTGGGCAAACCGTGTTCCGCGCACGATCCTCGGCATTGTCGTGGGTGCCGCACTCGGTGTCGCAGGCGCAGTCATCCAGGCCATGACACGTAACCCGCTCGCGGACCCCGGGATTCTGGGCGTCAATGCGGGTGCCTACTTCTTCATGGTGGTCGGCTTCTCCATCCTGGGTGCCACATCGACGTCGGAGAACATCCTGTTCGCCCTCATCGGCTCCTTCCTCGCAGCGATTCTCGTGTACTTCGTCGGGTCACGCGGGCGAGGCGGCGCGGCACCGGCCAAACTCGTCCTCACCGGCGTCGCGGTCGGCTGCGTCTTCACCGGCGTCGCCTTCGGAATGACGATGGTCGACCCGAAGGCGTTCGACTCCATCCGCGCCTGGCAGGTCGGGTCGCTCCAGAAGGACCACTCGTCGGAGATCCTCGGGACGGTCTGGCCGTATATCGCGGTCGGTATCATCATCGCGATCGCGCTCACCGGTTACCTCAACGCAATCGGTTTAGGCGACGACCGCGCGCGTTCCCTCGGCGTCCCGGTCACCACGGTCCGCGCGTTCGGATTCGTGTCCATGACGCTGCTGTGCGGCGCAGCCACCGCTGCCATCGGCCCGGTCACGTTCCTCGGGCTGATGGTGCCTCAACTGGTGCGCATGTTCGTCGGCCCCGACCAGAGGTGGATCATCCCCGCCAGCGCGCTGTGTGCGCCGATCATCTTTGTGGCCGCCGATGTCGTCGGACGAGTCGTCACCCCGACCGAACTCCCCGTCGGAATGGTCACCGCGTTCATCGGCGCGCCCGCGCTCATCATCCTGGTGCGTAGGAAGGGAGTCGCGCTGTGACCGCCACTGCACCCCAGATCTGGCCTCGGCGCATCAAGTTCGTCTCGATCGGCACGCACAAGATCAAGGTCGACCTGTGGGCGGTGGCCGTTACGGCCTTGCTCGCGATCGCCATCATCGCCGTCTCACTGTGGTCGCTCACCCTCGGTTCGGTCGAAGGCGCCGACTTGCCGCTCGACCGCGTCGCAGGCGCGATCCTCGGAAACGAGACGGCCTCCATCAATCGGATCGTCGTGGAAGGACGTCTCCCACGCGTCCTCGTCGCGATCGTGGCGGGCATGGCGCTGGCGTTGTCCGGCGCGGTGTTCCAGACCCTCACCCGCAACCCCCTGGGAAGCCCCGACATCATCGGCTTCACCAACGGCGCGAACACGGGTGCGCTGTTGGCGATGCTGACGTTCGGTCTCGGATATTCAGGTGCGACGATCGGGGCGGTGATCGGCGGACTCGGCACCGGACTGGTGATCTACCTGCTCACCAGAAACCAGGGGATGCAAGGCAATCGCCTCGTCGTCATCGGTATCGGCATCAGCGCGATGCTCGTCGCCTTCAACAGCTTCCTGCTGGTGAACTCCAGCGTCGAGAACGCCGCGGTCGCCGCCGCCTGGGGGCAGGGCATCTTCGACCAGCTCACCATGGCGGACATCATTCCGGTGGCCGTTGCACTGGTCGTCCTGGTCCCCGCCCTGACCCTGCTCGCACCGAGCATGCGGATGTTCGAACTCGGCACGGACTCCGCGGAGAGCAAAGGGGTCGACACCGAGAAGACCCAGCTCTTGCTACTCGGCATCGCGGTCTGCCTGGTCGCGGTGGTCACCGCCGTCGCCGGTCCGATCGCGTTCATCGCGTTGATCGCTCCGCAGGTGGCAGCACGCATCACGCGAGGCCCGGGCATCCCGCTCATCACTTCGGCTGCAGTCGGGGCCACGCTCCTCGTTCTGAGCGACGCGATCGCGCGCACCCTGCTCGCTCCGACTCAGCTGCCGGTCGGCGTCGTCACGACCGCGTTGGGCGGCGTGTACCTCGTCGGACTCCTCATCGCACAATCCCGAAAGGCAGCCTCGTGACCAGGACCGCAAGCGATCGGGAGACCACAGGTCGGCTCGGCACCGACACGATCACCGTCGGATACGACAACGCGACGATCATCGACGGTCTGAGCGTGAGCATCCCCGACGGATCGTTCACCGTCATCGTCGGACCGAACGCATGCGGAAAGTCGACGCTCCTGCGCGCACTGTCGCGCCTGCTCAAGCCATCGCACGGCAACGCACTGCTCGACGGTAAGAGCGTCCAACAGTGGAACGGCAAAGCGTTCGCCCGCGAAGTCGGCCTACTCCCCCAGCAGTCGATCGCTCCGGAGGGAATCACCATCGTCGACTTGGTGTCGCGTGGGCGCTTCCCGTATCAGTCGATGTTCGCGCAATGGACGGACAAGGACGAGGAAGCGGTCAGGCGTGCGCTCGAGGCAACACGACTGACCGAACTGTCCACGCGTCCGGTCGCCGCCCTCTCCGGCGGACAACGTCAGCGCGTGTGGATCGCGATGGCACTCGCCCAGGACACCCCGCTGCTGCTTCTCGACGAGCCGACCACCTTCCTGGACCTAGCGCATCAACTCGAGATCCTCGAACTGTGTTCGGACCTCAATAAGAGAGGCGTCACGCTGATTGCCGTCCTGCACGACCTGAATCAGGCGGCCCGGTACGCGACGCATCTCATCGCGATGCGCAGTGGTTCGGTCGTGGCCGAGGGCCCGCCCGCAGACGTCGTGACCGTGGAGAACGTGGAGAACGTGTTCGGCGTGTCGAGCCGGATCATCGCCGACCCCGAAACGGGAACACCGATGGTGGTGCCGCTGGCCGCCGGGGCGGTCAGATCAGCTTCGATCCCCGGCGACACCGCGAACTACCGTGCAGCAGAGTCACATTCAAAGTCTGAAGGCCCATAGGAAAGGCGACAATCATGGTGAGATCACGAACGAGGCTGTTGGCGGTGTGCGCAGCACTCGCAGCGGTGGTGATGGTGGCCGCAGGGTGCTCGTCATCATCGGAGAAGTCCGACGGTGAGGTCGTCGGCTCCGTCGACCGCGGGCCGACCACCGAGGTTCGCGAATCCGGCGACGGTCTTCGGGTCGTCGCTCTCGGTTGGTCCGATGGCGAGATCGCGCTGTCCCTCGGTGTCAAACCTGTCGCAATCTACGACTGGATGGGCTTCGGCGAGGAGAACAAGGGCGTCGGGTCGTGGGCTGCCGACAAGTTCGGCGACGACTCTCCGACCGTCATCAAGAACGCCGGAACCACTTACAATTACGAGCAGATCGAACTGCTCGAACCCGACCTCATTCTCAACGTCCGGGCCTCCGGCGACAGCAAGGTCTTCGACAGGCTGAGTCAGATCGCTCCGGTGGCGTCAGCACCGGAGGGCACTCCGGACTTCGCCGTCAACTGGCGTAAGCAGACCGAGGTGATCGGCAAAGCCCTCGGCAAGACCGAAGAGGCGAAGACCGCTGTCGCAGACACCGACAGCAAGATCACCGAGGCCAAGAACGCCAACCCGAGCTTCGCAGGAAAGACATTCGTCTACGGGGCCAAGTTCGGTGACGCCTATGGCGCGTACATCCCGGGAGACGCACGTTTCGACGTGTTCAGCGAGCTGGGATTCGCTCCGTACAAGCCGGTCGAGGATCTCAAGACCAGCGGCTTCTTCGTGAACGTTCCGGCCGAGAAGGTCACCGCGCTCGACAGTCAGGCCGCCGTGCTCACGACGATCTCGAAGCCGTTGTCCGACCTCACATCCGACCGACTGATCAACTCACTGCCGGTGGTGCGCGATAAGCGTGCGCTACTCCTCGATGAGAACGACCCGATCAACCAGGGCCTGGCAGCGGGAACACCGCAGTCGATCGCGATTGCCGTCGGCGACGTGACTCCGAAGCTCGCCGCGATCACCGACCGGTAGGCCTTACGAGAATTCCTGCAGGTCGACCGTGCCGTCGACGGCGACGGAGATCGTCGCCGCGACGGCACGGCCGGACGGCAGGAGCCGGATCGTGACGTCGGCGTCCGGTGGAGCCTGGCGGAGCGCGGCGACAGCCGCGGATCGGACGGTGTCGGCGCGGCGTGCGTGGTCGTGATCCGATGCCGCCGTGTAGTCGTCGAGGAACAGGACCCGAACACCGCGACGGCGGGCAGCCCAGGCGGCGTCCGCGAGCTCTGGCACATCGAGACCGGGCGCGCGGATCCGGTCGCGCAACTGTGCTTCTATCAGCCTGCAGTGCTCGAGGCTCTGGCCGTCGAGGGTCTCGCCCGCCGCAATCTGCTGCAGCAGTGGTCGCACGCGGCCGTCCAGACGAGCCAACTGCTGATCGCGGACCGCACGCGCGGTGATCGACGCGCTCTCCCTGCGCGACTGCCTGCGCAACGCGAAGATCTGTTCGGCACGCGGACCGACGACAGCCGCGAACGCCGTCATCACGAGAAGGACCCCCAGGTTTCCGGGCACCATGATCTCGACGTACTCGAAAGAGTCTGCGCGGACTGTGCCGGTCACGCCGATCGCGACGGTCAGTACGACGAACGAGATCCAAGCGGCCGCCACCCGGCCGCGCAGGCACAGCAGCGCGCCGACTATCGCACTCGCACCCGCGCAGGGCAGGAGCCCACTTCGCATCACGGGTTCCACGGCCGCGATCACGCCGACGGCGGCCGCGGCTTCGAGGATTACGACGCCCGCGGCGGAAGTCCAGCCGATCGGGCTGCCCGGTGCCCGCAGCGCAATGACCCACGCCGCCCCCAACGCGACGAACGCACCGATGTAGACGGCAGGCCGGTCCAGGTCGCCGCTGCTCACGCCGAGAGCGAGGAATCCGGTCCAGACGACGACGGCCGCGACCAGTACGCGAGGGCTCAGCAGCCCGACGATCGCGGATGTGTCCTCCCGCGGTTGGCCGCGCCACCACGTGCGGGCCGCCTCGGCATCGGCGGCGATCACGGCCGGGTCCATTCGACCTCCACGGTGGTTCCCTCGCCCGGTGCACTGCGGATCCGCGATCGCCCGCCGTCCACCGAGACCATCCGTTGTCGGACGCTCAACCGCAATCCGAGCCGATCGTTGGCGACGGCGTCGGGATCGAATCCGACGCCGTCGTCGGCGACCACCACCGACACGCGGTGGTCGCTCACCTCGATGGCGATGACGATGTCGGCGCCGGTCCCCGCATGCAGTCGCGCATTCCGCACTGCCTCCGCGACCGCCTCGGACACCGCGCGCACCATCGACGACGGAAACTCCCGTGCGCTGTCCGGATCCATCCGGACGGCGGCCTCGACGGCTGGGACGATCGCGGCGCGGACACGGCCCACCAGTTCTACGGCGGAGATCTGTTCGTCAGCTGCATCGCCTGCATCGGCCAGTGCGTCAAGGCGGGTGAGCGCCGAGGTCGCGAGGTCGACGATCCGCGGATCGTGCGGGTCGGCGGCCACGGCCACCAGGGTGGAGATGACGTGATCGTGAATCAGCCCGTCGAACCTGGCGAGCTCCGCGTTGCGGACGCTCGCAGCCACCAGATCGGCGGTCTCCGAGCGGGACTCGTCCAGCGAGGCGCCCGCCCGCACCACCATCGCCGTCACATACACGAACAGCGACGTGAAGAGGACCCCGAACACGGCCTCGCCAGCCATCGCTCCCACGTCGGCTCCGGGACAGTGGGCCACCGCCACATAGGCGGCCGACCCCTTGCACACGACGAGCACCGCGAGTGCCTCGCACATCGGTCGCACGGCCGCGACCGCCACCGCCGGTAGACCCGCGAAGTCGAGCATCCACACTGCGGGATCGGCAGCGTCGGCCACACCGGCCGTCGCCCATACTGCGGCGCCCGCGACGGCGCCCAGCGGGCAGGCGATGCCGGCCAGGAGCGCGCGACGTTGCGGATCGGACGCCCACCGGACACCGATCAACGCGAGGCCGGGTCCGAATGCAAGGACCGTTCCGACGACGGGATACCAACGTGCGACGACGCCATCGGCCTCGGTCACCATGACCGGCAGCGTCACGAAGGCGTAAACGAGGTAGGCAACCGCGTTGATCGTGGATATGACCACGAGGATCCGGTCGTGCTCGGCCGATGCGGGCACACGACGAGCGCTGGCCTCGAAGTCTTCCGGGGAAGACTTCGAGGCCAGTCGTCGGAGTGCAGAGACATTCGCCACGCAGTGCCTTTAGGCGATCGTCGTCGGCGGCGCCACCGGAAGGAGCGTCACCAGACGTCGAGCGTGGTGAAACCGTCCTGCAGTGCGCGGGCCAGCAGGTGCGCTTTGGTCGGAGCGGGACGCCCGATGGCCCCGTACTTGGCGCGGATCCGCGAGATGTGCGTGCTCACCGTCGACGCCGAGATGAACAGGCGGGCTGCCGCGTCTTCTTTCGAGTCGGCGACGAGCCACGCGAGCAGCACCTCTACTTCACGGCGCGACAGCGAGGGCCGCACCGTAGCGGTGTCGGCGACGGCGAAGTACGCGGGTGCGCCGAGCGGCGCCTTCGTGGCGGGACCCACAACGGCGAGGGACGCATCAATCGATGCGGCCATCGGCCTGATGTCTGCGACGGTCATGCGTCAGTCCTCCTATGAAAACCCGACCAAAAAGTGCGAAACGCCTGATTGGGGCAGACCGCGTCAGGCTCGTATACAACCGTACGAACACACGACACCGTCCGGTAGACCCAGATCTAGTGACACCAAATTGTCAGATCACCGGGAGTCGAGTCATTCCATGCGCGATCGGTGCGGCATCGGCAGCCACCCGTCCTCGACCGCACGCTTGAACAGGTCGAGTTTGGTATGCGTGGGCCGACCGGCGTCGGCATACTTCTGTCGGATCCGCTTGAGGTACTCGTTGACGGTGTCGGGTGCGACGCCGAGTTCGCGGCCGACGCTCGCCGACGTCCCGCCGGATGCATAGAGAGTCAGGACTCGCTGCAGTTGCGGGCTGAGGTCGACCGCGTCGAGGTTGGGGTCGCCGTCGACGGCAGCGGCCCACTCGGTGGTGATGACACCTTCGCCTGCCGCCGCCGAACGCACCGCGTGCAGAATCTCCTCCTCGGACGCCGACTTGAGAACCACGGCCAGTGTGCCTGCGCGCGCAGCCGAACGCAGCAGGTCCGGATGCTCGCCTGAGGTGTAGACGACGGTGCCGATGCCTCGTTCCGCGAGTCGCTCGACGTTCTCCCGCGGAGTGGTGCCGTCGTTCAGTCTGAGGTCGAGAATGACCACGTCGAGGTCGCCGGGGGTCGCAAGGAGTTCGGACACAGTCGCTGCGGCACAGACGAATTCGAGATCCGGCTGCGGCTCGAGGATTCGGTCGATCCCCCACACCGGCGACGGGTGGTCGTCTACCATCCCCACGCGCACTGCCACTTGCGACTCCGTCATGACGACGTCCTTCTCCACACAGTTCTCCCCTACTCCGACGATGTCGTCGAAGTCCTCCATTCAACGTAGTGGATGCATACGACAATTCGTGCACCAGTCGCGTCTTGGCCGGACTTTCTGCCCGGTGCGGAAGCGAGTCGCGTCATTGCGCCCCACGACGCATCCCGTTCGCCTAGCGTCGACGTCATGCCCGATTCGAGCCATCAGGTTCTCGGCACTCGCGTGTCGATGCCCGTCCAGATCCGCACTGCCCGATGCTTCGTCGCAGGCTTCTCCGCCGCCGAATCCGCGGTCCGTTCGGCGATCTCGGCGCGCGGCGACGTCGAACTCGCCCCGCTCCGAATCCGGCCGGGCCGCACCATGTGCATGCTGGTGTTCGTCGACTACGTCGACGGCGACCTCGGGCCGTACAACGAGTTCGGCGTCTGCTTTCTCGTGCAGGATCCGGAGCGCGCGACGCCGTCGCCGCTCGCCGCCCTCGGTTCGTTGATCAAGGGCGACGCGCACGCACTCATCCATCATTTGCCGGTCGACGGCGAGTTCACGCTGGCTGCGGGCCGCGGGATCTGGGGTTTCCCCAAGGTGCTCGCCGACTTCGACGTCGACCACGATTCGGCGACCAAGACCGGTCGGGTGAGCCAGGACGGCAAGCTCATCGCCGACCTCGAGGTACGGCGTGGGATCGGCGTACCCGACAACGCCTCCGATGCCGTACTGCAGTCGTATTCGCAGCTCGACGGCGTCACCCGTCGCACGCCGTGGCGGCTCACCTCCACGAGCGGCACGCGCGCCCGGATCGGCGGGGCCAGTCTCCGGTTAGGCGACCATCCGATCGCCGACGAATTGCGTCGTCTCAAACTGTCCCGGCACGCACTCATGACCAGTTCCGTCTCAGATCTGGCGATGACCTTCGAGGACGCGGTCGTCGTCGGCCAGTAACTAACGGCCTGGTACGCAATGCTTCGCAGGTGGGAGCGCTAACGCCCCGCATTCTCGGTTGTGTTAGGTTTCCCTCACACGAGGAAAGGAATCTCATGACTGTCTCCCCCGCTTGGCGTCGCCCACTCGTCGGTGTCGTCGCTCTGGCCGCAGGCGCGGCCATCGCCCTGACCGGCTGCTCGTCCGACGACGACACCTCCGCCGACTCGACCGCTTCGGCGTCGACCTCCGCCGAAGCGACCTCGGCGTCTGCCGACCAGTCGACCGGCGAGTCCGCAGGCGAGTCGGCCGAGCTGAGCAACGCTCAGGCACAGGACATCCTGCGCAAGGCTGTCGATCCGGCGACCCCCGAAGCCGATCTGGACGGCATCGTCGAGATCACCAACCCCGGCGTGAAGGCCGCGCTCGTCGGCTACGCGAAGGGCTCGTCGAAGGCCGGCTACACACCGGACATCTACACCGTGAAGTCGGTGAAGGTCGACGGCGAGAAGGCCACCGCCACCGTCGCAGTCAAATCGCCGCACGCACCTGCACCCGTCGACATGGACTTCGCCTACGTCAACGTCGACGGCACCTGGAAGTTGTCCGCGAAGGCTGTGGAGGATCTCGCGTCACAGATGACCAGTCACGGTCACTGATCTGACAGCATCACGGAACCACTGGAGCCGACCCGTCGACTGGCCTGTCGGTGCTCCAGGCGAGGACGTCGCCGCGACGCGCGGCCACCCGGCGGGTCACCCCGTCGACGGCCACCACCGTCACAACGGCGACGTCCTCGCGACCGTCGGGCAGGATCCGTGCGGTCACCACCCCCGAACTCGCCGCGGCCAAGGTCGCGGCGAGTTCGTTGTGTAGGACGGCGGCATCGTCCGTCGACTGCTTCGTACTGCTGTCATCGAGCACCCGCACCGCGATACCCCGAGCGCGGGCCTCTGCCAGACTCGCTCTCGTCTCGGGCGAGCACCAGCCTGCGCCGCGAATCGAGTCCCGAAGGTCGTGCTCCAACAGTTGAGCCAGGGTCACGTCTTCGTGGTCGAACTCGACTCCGTCAGCCACTCTCTGCAAATAGGGGCGCACACCCGCGTCAAAGCGGCGGAGCCGCTCGGTTCGTTCGACGGCCGTCGCCTCTGTTGCTGCCGCCGACCGGGCGGCCGCGACACGTCGTACCTCCAACGCACCGGTCAGCCGAACCATCGGACGGACTAACAGCGCCATCAGAGTTGCAGGGAGCAGCGCCATCACCATGCGGACCGTGAGCTGGCCGCCCGCAACGGCGGTCCCGCCGTGCCGCACCGACCACCACACTGCCGACGCGAGGACCACGGCGCAGGCGGCCCATGCCGCGACCGATCTGCCGCGCAACGTCAGCAGCCCGGCCACGACGGCGAATACGACGAGCGGTGCGCCGACCTGCACCCACTCGTCCGCGGTCGACGGTATCGCCCACCACGCCGCGGTCACTGCTGCCACTCCTAAGACCATTACGACAATCGTGGGTCGATGCGGTAGCGGGTCCTCGTCGCCGATCAGGATCCGCTTGGCCACCATCCCGAGGCCGAGGGCCCCGAGACCTTCCAAGATCCATTGTGTGGCCGTTCGCGGCTCGATGAACGCGGTGGCCCGCACTGCCACGTAGGCCAGGAGCAGGAACCTGACCGCCACCTGGAGCCGCCGGGTCCGCAGCCCGAGCATCACCGGCATTCCGACGTCGACCGTCACAGTCGCACCCATTCGAGAGAGATCATGGTCCCATCGGCCGGCGCGGTCCGGATCTCCGCCCGTCCACCCGCTAATGCGGCGAGGCGCCCGGTGATGCCGACGGCGATACCGGACCGATCCGGAGCCACTGCGGCAAGGTCGAAGCCGCAGCCGTCGTCGACCACGCGCAGTCGCACGCCGCCTCCTGCGATGTGTCCGACGACAACCGTGCTGGCGTGCGGGCCTGCGTGGGCGACGGCGTTGCCGACGGCTTCGCTCAGGGCGTCGCTGAGGGTGTCGACGACGTCATCGGGCAGATCGGCCACGTCGTCGTCCGCGTCGATGGCGACGAGCAGATCGTCGCCATAGGCGATAACCGACTCGCGGAGTTGGATGACGGCCTCTGTCGCACTGATCCGGCCGACCGTCGCCGGGGCCACTGCGACGCTCCCATCGAGTTCGGCGAGTGCGGTCATCGCCTGAGCACGGTGGCGACCATCCGGCCGCCCGATTGCGATGCCGCGGAGCACTCCGATCACGCGGTCGCGGACCACCGCGTCCAGACGTGCCCGCTCGGCGGTCCGGGCTGCGGAGGTCGCCGACTCTACGGCTGCGGCGAGCACCATCGACCTCCTATCGTCCACATTCCTCGCCATTCGCATCGCAGTGCCGAGCATGGTGAGAAACACGGCGAGCAGGCCCACCGTCATCACCTGGTTGAGGTAGGCCTCCCACCCCTGACCGCCGAACCCGACACGTTGCTGGACGGCGGCGAGGAGTCCGAGACCGATCACGGCATATACGAGCGACCATCGCGCCGGGAAGAGCGTGGCGAGCGCGACGGCGGGCAGGGCGATGTTGTTGGCCATCCAGATCGGCGGCGTTCCGCCGACGTCCGACGCTGTCCCGGACCAGGCGGGGAACCAGAGCGCGAGGACCGCCAGGTCGGTGGCTGCGAGACCGAGGACTCCCGCCCTGAGGGTGTCCACTCGGCCTCCTGCACCGGACGCGACGATGCCGAGCAGCACGAGTGCCGCACCGACGACGGCCACTACGGACATCGGCGTCCACCAGGGCGCTGTCACCTGAGCGCCTTTGATCATCGGGATCACCGATGCGCCCGACACTGCGATCGTGCAGACCGCGACCGTCAAGGCAGCGGCTCGCCGCATCCGGTATTCGTTCACGATTCGACTGTGCGCATCACGAAGCCGTCGGCCCCTAGTTCGATGCGACGGCGAAGCGCCCCGGCGGCGACAACGATGGTGGCGACCGGTTCCCGACCGGCCGGCGCGATGCGGGCAACGACGTCGCCGCTGGACAGGTCGGACAATTCGGTTTCGAGGACTTCGGCCGCTGCGTCGATGACGGTCGCCGACTGGTCCGGATCGAGGTCTGCGAGACCGCCGTCGTCGAGGACCGAGACCGAGACGCCGCGGCGCCGCGCCTCCCAAACCGCGGTCCGCACCCGAGGCACGTCGAGCGCACGGCCGCGGATGCCGTCACGCAGTTTGGCCTCGATCAGTCGCGCCTCGGTGATGTCGTCGTCGGTCAGCGTGTGCCCGTCCGCCACGCGGCTCAAGAGTGGCCGGACGCGTGTGTCGATCCTTCGGATCCGATCGTCCCGGTCGGCGACACCCTCACGGCGGTGTCGTGCGTCTTTGTCGTCCGCACGCAGCCGCACGGCGAGAGCGCGCATCTCGGCGATCTGCGGGCCGAGAAGGACCGCTGTGCAGGTGGCGAGGAACAGGACCGTGAGACTGGCCCGCGGCAGGACTGCGTTGAACCACGCGGGTGATCCGGTGAACGATCCTAGGATCAGGCCGATCGCCACATCCGCTCCGACCACCGCCCAGACGAGCAGCACTCGTCCTCGCAACATCAAGATCACGGCGACGACCGTGGCAGTCGACAGCATCGGTTGATAGTCGCCGAGACTCGAGGCGTGGGCATGGGCTGCCGACGCCCACGTCGCGGCCACAGCCGCGACGATCAACACGGCTGTCAATCGCGCTCGCCGGTCGGTCAGATCGTCCGCCGCGGACACACTGATGACGATCGTCGCGGCGACGAAGAGGAGGTAGGCGATCCCCATGCCGATCCAGCACAGGGCGTCGAATCCGACACCGATTCCACTGAAGACCGTGTAGCCGCCCAGTGCCCCGAAGTAGACGGCGAGGACGCCGACGATGAGAATTCGCGTGAGACTCGCCCGTTCCACCCGGGTTTCGACCGCGGCGATCACGGGCGCTCCCACCGCACGCGGACACGGGTGCCGTGGCCTGGCGCGCTGAGCACGCTGCTCGATCCTCCAGGGATCACCGCCATCCGGCCCGTGATACCGAAGGAGACACCGACTCTGCCCGGCGGAGTCCCCTCGGGGTCGAATCCCGCTCCATCGTCAGCGACGGTCACGGTGATCGCGTCGTCGCCGATCTGCCCGAGCACCACGCATGACGCGTCGCGTCCCGCGTGCCGGTAGAAGTTGCGGACCGCTTCGGCGGTCGCGTCCAGGAGCGCCGAAGTCGTGCCGCCGTCGTAGTCGGCGGCCGCGGAGGCGTCGATGTCGGCGCGGACACCGACCGCGTCCCCGAATTGCATGACGGTGGCGCGCAGACGTCCGACGAATTCGCGGGCGTCGAGCCGCACGTCCGTCTGGTCTGGGGCGTCCCACCAGTGGTCGAGCTCGTGGAGCACTCCATTCGCGGCCGACTGCGTTGCCGCGCTGGGCCTGCCTGGATGCAGCGCGAGTAGGAACGCGATGATCCGGTCGTGGACGAGCGCGTCGGCGCGACGTCGATCGACGTCGAGGGTGTCTTCGCGAACCAGGTCCCGGGCCGTCTCGATGGTCGCCGACCGGGTCTGGTCGAGTCGCCACGCAAAGGAGACGGCCGCGATGCCCACTGCCAGGAAAACCGCTCCCCACGCTGTGGACCAGAACGTGCGCAGTATGGAGTCCCAGCCGTACACGCCGGTCCATGCGAACGATCCGACGGCTTCGCTCAACGCTCCCGCGACGATCAAGTTCGCGAACGCCAGCACCGGCCGCTCGGCAAGGACGAGGGCCACACACGCCAGTTCGGGGAGCATCGTGAACCAGACGACGATCGTGGGGCTACCTTCGTCGATCCCCGTAGGGACTCCACCCCACGCCACGAACCACAGCGTCATGACGACGAGGTACGCAATCGCGGCTGAGACAGCGACGGGCAGGAGCCAGTCGAGTCGGCCGCTGACTCCCACCCACGCGAGGCCGAGTCCGCTGGCGATCACGACGGCGATGCTCATCGGCAGCCACCACGGTGCGGCGAGATCGCCGAATCTGGCGAACGAACCGCTGGCTGCCACGAGGTAGACGAGGTAGGACCCACCGACGATCGCCGAGCCGACTGCTTGGAACGTGCGCAGGGACGAGCGGCCGTCCTCACCGCCGTTCAGAAGTGTGATCAGCCGGTCTCGGACAGATGCCTCAGGCGTCTGGCCTGGCGGAAAGGACGAGGCCCGAGGAGCACGAGTCGGGTCGGTGAACACGGTCGGCGCACTCCCCTCGTTTGGGACATCTCATAATCGCATGAGCGGGGGTCCGCAGAGACTATGTCCTAGAAACGACTCGGTCCCCCGGTCTGAATCAGACCGAAGGACCGAAATAGGCGTGGTGCGGAGGTCAGCCGACCGAACGCAGAGTCGTAGTCGTGCTGATGGGCGTCGCCACAACGTCTCGTCCGAGCCAATGGATCATCTGGTTGAGGGTGCGGCCGCGGTCGACGGAGTCGAGTTCGACGAGGCTCGGCGCGCTGTGCAGCAGTGCAGCAGTGAGTGCGCTCTCCAGGGACATGCCCTGCTCGCCGACGATGCGTCGGTAGTCGTTGACGGCGGACGTGAGAGCTCCGAACGTGACGGCGTCTCGCCCGTACCGGACGGCAACCATCCAGCTACCGGTCTCGGACCGGTCGGCAATATGTGCGCACAAGTCTGAGATCCACTGCTCGCGGATGCTTTGCGTGGTCGTGCTCATCGCCCGATCCTCCCGTCTCACGACGTCCCCAAACGTCGCAGTTACTGGGTATGACGCCGTGATTGTTTACCCTACGTCAGCGTAACTTAGGGGAAGGCAACCCCGCTAGGACATACAACGGACTCTCAGAGTGTTGTTCATTTGATCAACTGACTCTCGGAATTTTCAGATACCACGACCTGCGACTATTCCGATACACGTCGTTCAAATGTGCAGATTCGTTACGGAATCGTGACCTCAAAACGGTCCGTTCTTCTCAGGAAGCTACTCCGACTTGTCCGCTTCCATCGCGTCGATGAGGCTCTGAGGGCGCAGGTCGGTCCAGTTCTTCTCCACGTACTCCAGGCAGGCAGCGCGCGAATCCTCGCCGAACACCTTCGTCCAGCCTGCCGGGATCTCGGCGAACGTCGGCCACAGCGAGTGCTGATTCTCCTCGTTCACCAGAACGTAGAAGCGGCCGTCTTCGTCGTCGAACGGGTTGGTCATCTCAGTCCTTCCTAGCAACGCGCAAACACCGCGCGTCGATCTGCGTGCACTCCCCCGAACGGGTGAGGTCGACGGGTATCAGTACATCATCTCAGGTCAATCGTGTGCGGGACCAACTGGCCGCCGCAAGGCATGGTCGACGGCAGGCCCGACGATCGCCAGCGCTTCGGCGTCGGCCATACCGAGGTGGTGGGTCGGGACGTCGACGTTCTCGATCCTTCCGTCGACGTACGTCGACCATTCACCGCGGAACCCGTCCGGGTCCGTCTTATCGGCAGTCGCAGTGAAGTAGTGGACGTCGCCGCGATACCGCTCGGGCCGGAAACCCTCCAACATCTGGCCGGACGTCGCGAAGCTGGTCATGACCCGCTCCACTTGATCTGCGCCGAGCAAGCCCATGCCGGCGATCTGGTCACGGACCACCGCCGCGACCTCCTCCGGACTGGACGCGCGTACGTCGTCGCCGAGATCGAACAGGTCGCGCCAGCTACCCAGGAGGTCGCCGACCGCATCCGAGGCCGCCATCTCCTCTCTCGGTTCTGCCGACGCTTCGACGGTCAGGGACGCGTCCATGACGCCGAGGTAGCCGACCCGCTGTCCGGCCTCGCGTAGCTGTCTGGCCATCTCGTAGGCGAGTGTGCCGCCGATCGACCAGCCGAGCAGGTGGTAGGGGCCCTCTGGCTGCACTGTGCGAATCTCGTCGACGTACCGTGCCGCCAGCGTCGGGACGTCGATGACGGACGCCTCGCCCGCGACGACATGCGGGTCTTGCAGCCCGTACACAGGACGATCGGTCAGATACGGCACGAGACCGCCGAAGAACCAGGCGAGGCCACCTGCCGGGTGCACGCAGAACAATGGAGCCTGCGCGCCCTCGGTCCGCAGTCCGATCAGGACCGAGCTCAGTCCGGCGTCTCCCCCGACGATCCGCCGAGCAAGACCACGCACTGTCGCATCGTCGAACAGCCAAGCGAGTTGGACGTCCGCACCCACCGCCTCACGAAGCCGGGAGACCACCCGCGCCGCGGCGAGAGAGTTGCCGCCGAGATCGAAGAACCCCGCGGCTGCGGAGACCTCGTCGACAGATACGTCGAGGACGTCGGCGAACACCTGTGCCACCGCTCGCTCGGTCTCCGTCGCGGGTGCCACGAACTCGACCCGCTCGATCACCGGTTCGGGAAGCGCACGCTTGTCGAGCTTGCCCACTGGGGTCAGGGGGAAGGCGTCGAGTACTGCGACCGACGACGGCACCATGTGGGCGGGGAGGCTCGTGCCGACGAACTCCTTCAGGTCGTCGACATCGACCTCAGTGCCGTCGGCCGGAACCACGTAGGCGGCGAGCTCGGTGGCGACCGAGCCGCCGACTCCGACGACGACGGCCGACCGCACGGCCGGATGATCGGTCAGCGCCGATTCGATCTCGCCGAGTTCGATGCGCAGGCCGCGCAGCTTGACCTGATCGTCCGACCGTCCGGTGTACTCAAGCGTGAGCGACCCGACGGCGGTCCGCTGCCACCGCACCACGTCGCCGGTCCGGTACATCCGGTCGCCCGGCTGACCATACGGGTCGGCCACGAAACGATCGGCGGTCAAGCCCGGACGGTCTAGATACCCGCGGGAGAGCGCAGGGCCCGAGACGTACAGCTCGCCGGGAACGCCGACAGGCGTCGGGCGCAGTTGTCCGTCGAGAACGGTAAGACCGACTCCGCCGATCGGGCCACCCAGGCGTACGGGCACATCGACAGCCAGCGCGGTGCTGATGGTGATGCCGATCGTCGTCTCGGTGGGTCCGTAGAGGTTCCGGATCGTCGTCACCGGCGCCCACCGGTCGACGATGCTCTGCGGCACCGCTTCGCCGCCCGCTGCGATCGACCGCAGACCGGGCACGCGGTGCGGGTCGAGGGTCGCGAGCACGGACGGAGTCAGGAAGGTGTGAGTCACACCGTTGTCCGCGATCAGGGTCTCCAGTTCGGCTCCGCCGACAGCGTCCGCGGTCCGGTACACGAGAGTCCCCGCGTTGACCGTCGCCAACAGGTATTCGAGAACCGACGCATCGAAACTCGGGGAGGCGAAGCCCAGCACGACGGATCCGTCGCCCGCGTCCAGTCGCTGCGACTCCTGCTCCGCGAAGTTCGCCAGACCAGAATGCGTGACGGCGACGCCCTTGGGCCGCCCCGTCGACCCCGACGTGTAGATGACGTAAGCGAGATTCTCGGGCCGCGTCGGCGCGACGAGTTCGCTCGGCGTCACAGCTGCCGCCGACACCGCGTCCACCGCTGACCGGAGATCGCTGTCGTCGAGTCGAATCCAGTCGAATCCGTCAGACGGGAGGTCTCCTGCCGTAGCCGTGGTCAGACCGATCACGGCGCCGGAGTCCTCGATCATCCCCGCGACTCGATCGGCCGGATACTCCGGATCGATCGGCACATAGCAGCCACCGGTCTTCGCCACGGCCCAGATCGCCGTCAACAATTCGACGGATCGGACGATGGCCAACGCCACCGGACGTTCCGGGCCGACGCCGTGGCCGATCAGCCAACGCGCCAGACGGTTCGAACGAGCATCCAGTTCGGCATACGACAACGCGGCGCCGAAGCCGTCGACGACAGCTGTCCGTTCCGGAGCACGCCGAGCGGCAGCCCGGAACAGGTCGCCCAACAGCACCGGCGGCGTCGGATCGCCAACCGATACCGGAGTGAGGCCCTCGGTACCACCGAGATCGATGTCGCGAACGGCCACCGTCGGGTCGTCAGCCACCGTGCGGAGCATCTCTACGAACCGGTCCGCGAGGTCGCGCACAGTCGTCGCGTCATACAGATCGGTGGCATACAGGATGCTTCCCCGCCACCGACCGGTCGGCGAAGTGGCGATATGCACGTGCAGGTCGACCTTCGCAGGCGTGTTCTCGGTGCCGACCGGCTCCACCGTAAGCGGCCCGGTGATCGATGCCTCCGAGTCCACACCTTCGTCTGCGACGGTGAGCCACACCTGACTCAACGGTGCGAACGCCTGTGAGCGCTCCACGTCGAGGGCGTCGACGATCTCCTCGAACGGGATGTCGGCGTTCGCGAACGCTTCAACGTCGCCGGCGTGAGTCGCAGCCAGGACGTCTCGGAATCGCGCTGCGGGATCGATGTCGGTCCGCAGCGTCAACATGTTGACGAACATTCCCACGAGAGGATCGAGGATCGGGTCGCCTCTACCCGCGATCGGCGATCCGATCGCGACCTCGTCCTGACCGCTGAACCTCGACAGCAACACGGCGAGCGCGCTGTGCACGGCGATGAACGACGTGGTCCGCGCATTGTTGGCGAGATCGGTGACACCGTCCACCACGTCACCCGGGATCTCGAACTCGACGGACGATCCCCGCCCGCTCGCGATCGCCGGTCGCGGTCGGTCTGTCGGGAGATCGATGACCGAAGGGAGTCCCGCCAGTCGTTCCTTCCAGTACGCAAGCTGCCGGCTGACGACGGAGTCTTCGTCGTCGGAGTCACCGAGCACCGTGCGCTGCCAGATCGCGAAGTCGGCGATCTGGACCTCGAGCGGAGCAAACGCGGGTTCATGGCCTGCGGTCCGCGCGAAGTAGGCGGCGATCAGGTCTCCGACGAGCGGTGCTGTCGATTCGCCGTCCGCAGCGATGTGATGGGCGACCACGGCAAGCACGTGCTCGCCGTCGGCGACCTCCCACAGACGGACGCGCAACGGGTACGCGTTCTCCAGATCGAACCCGGTGCCGACGGCGCGTTCGATTCCGGACTGACCGTCGACGACGGCCCAGTCGACCTGCTGCACTGCATCGACTTCGGGGGCGATGCGCTGATAGGGCGACCCGTCGCGCTGCGGGAAGGTGGTGCGCAGCACCTCGTGCCGCACCACCAGGTCGCCGATCGCAGCGCGGAGTGCCGGAACGTCCAGGCTGCCGGTGAGCCGCAGAACCGCGGGGATGTTGTACATCCCGGATCCGGCGTCGAGTTGGTTGATGACCCACATCCGCTGCTGGGCGAACGACAACGGGATCAGCTCGGGCCGAGGTTGCACCCTGGTCACCGGCGGTAGACCACTCATACGACCGGCCGTCGCTGCGACGAGTTCGCGGACGCTCGGCGCCTCGAACACGTCCCGAACCGAGACCTGGACGCCGAGCGCGTCACCGGCCCGCGCGGCCAGACGCATCGCCGACAACGAGTTGCCGCCCAGATCGAAGAAACTGTCCGTGACACCGATTCGGTCCACACCGAGAACGTCCGCGAACGCGCCTGCGACGGCCTCCTCGTCCGCGGTCTCCGGCGCCACATACTCCCCGGCTGAGAACTCCGGCGCGGGCAACGACTTGCGATCGATCTTGCCCGCGCTGTTGAGCGGAATCTCATCAAGGGGCATCCACACCGTCGGACGCATGTACTCCGGCAACGGCGTCGCGATGGCCGACCGAATCGTATCCAGATCGAGGAGCTCTCCCGGAGCCCCGGCGACGTAGGCGACCAAGTGCTCACCGCCGTCCGGTGCCTGCGCGACGGTCACCGACGTGTGCACCACACCGGGCGCCTGTGCGATCGCGGCCTCGATCTCGCCGAGCTCGATGCGCTGCCCCCGCAGCTTCACCTGGAAGTCGGTGCGACCCAGGTATTCCAGTTCACCGGCCTGATTGCGACGCACCAGGTCGCCTGTGCGGTACATCCGCGTCCCCGCGGGGCCGAACGGGTCGGCGAGGAATCGATCGGACGTCAGGTCCGGACGGTCCGCGTAGCCGCGCGCCAGCTGCACGCCACCCACATACAACTCTCCCGGGACGCCTGCAGCCACCGGATTGAGTCGGCCATCGAGGACGTACGCCGTAGAATTCCACACCGGCATACCGATCGGCACGGTGTCGCCGACCTCGTCGAGCCGTTGATAGGTGATCTCGACAGCCGCCTCGGTCGGCCCGTACAGGTTGTAGAGCATCGCGCCCGGGACAGCAGCACGTGTCTCCGCCGCCACCGCGGGAGGCAGAGCCTCACCTGTGGTCGAGATGATCCGAACCCGGTCCAGGCGCGCCAATCGCTCCGGCCCGGCCAACTCCAGGAACACCGAGAGCATCGACGGCACGAAGTGCACCATCGTCGCACCGGAGTCGGCGATCAGGTCCGCCATATACACCGGATCGAGATGCCCGTCCGGCTCCGCGATCAACAGCCGCGAACCCTGCATGAGTGGTGCGAACAACTCGGCCACCGAGCAGTCGAAGGTATACGGGGTCTTCAGGACCACCAGGTCGTCGCCGTCGATCGGCAACTCGTCCAACCCCCACCGGAGCCGGTTAACCACGGCCTCGTGCGGCAGCGTGACGCCCTTCGGCCGACCTGTGGAACCGGACGTGAAGATCGTGTACGCGGCATGCGCGGGACGCAATGCTCCGATCCGCTCAGCGTCGGTCACCGGGCCGACCGAGAGATCTACGGGCGATCCCGCGTCGACCGTCATCACCGTGATCGACTCGCCCAGACCAGCTATCGGGCCCGGCACCGACGCACCTGCGTGCACGAGCGCGACGTTCGCGCCCGCAGTCGACATCATGTACTCGACACGGTCGGCAGGAGCAGCGGTGTCGACGGGGACGTACTGACCGCCTGCGGCCACCACCGCGTGCACGGCGACCATCAACTCCACCGAACGCGGAATGCACACCACCACTGCCACGTCGGGGCCCACACCTGCGCGGATCAGCTCTCGGGCAAGAACATTCACGCGTGCACCGAACTCGCCGTACGTCACGGTCCGCTCTCGGAACACAAGGGCGTCGCTGTCGGCGTGCGCGGCCACACTGTCGGCAAGAGCCGAAGCGAGGTCTTCAGCACGCACGTGCCGATCCTCGCCGGCCTCCACTGCCCGTAGCGCCGAGATCTCGCCTGCGTCGAGCATCGGGACGTCCCCGACGGCCACATCGACGTCTGCAGTCAGCCCGTCGAGCAACGCGACGAAACGTTCGGCAAAGGTCTGTGCGGTCGACTCATCGAACAGGTCAGTCGCGAAGACCACTGCGCCGTGCCATTCACCGGTCTGACCTGAGTTCACCATGAACGTCAGATCCACCTGAGCCGGCGAGGTGTCCGTCTCGACACCGGAGAACACGAGGTCGCCGACGGGAATCTCCACAGACTGCGCCGCGGCTCCCGGATCGAGCGTCAGCATCACCTGGGCGAGGGGCGCGAACGCCTCGCTGCGCACCGGATTCACCGCGTCGACGACAGTCTCGAACGGCACGTCGGCGTTCTCAAACGCGGCTAGCGCATTCGACCGAGTGCGTACGACGAGTTCAGCGAACGTCTCGCCGAGATCCACCCGACTCCGCAGCACGAGCGTGTTCACGAACATGCCGACGACGGCGTCCAGTTCCTGACCGCCCCGGCCGGCGACCGGCGTCGCGATAGTGACGTCGTCTGTTGCCGACATGCGTGCGAGCAGCGTCGCGAGTGCGGCGTTCAACACCATGAACGGTGTCGCTCCGGTCTGTCCCGCCACGGCTTCGATGCGCCGTGCGACGTCTGCCGGAATGTCGAATCCGGTTGCCGCACCCTGCCCGGTCGCCACCTTCGGGCGCGAACGGTCGTACGGCAGTTCCAAAAGATCGGGAATGCCGGCGAGTGCGTCACGCCAGTAGTCGAGCTGACGGCCGGCCACGGAGCCCGGGTCGTCGGGCGACCCGAGGACCTGATGCTGCCAGATGGCGTAATCGGCGAACTGGACTTCGAGCGGAACGAATTCCGGAGCCAGTCCCCCGCGTCGCGCGATGTACGCGGCCACAAGATCACCGATCAGCGGTCGCAACGACTCGCCGTCGGCTCCGATGTGGTGGACGACGATTGCGAGCACGTGTTCGTCGACGCTGACCGGCCAGATCCGAACACGGATCGGCCACTCGCGTGACAGATCGAACCCGGTGGTCACTGCGGCTTCGATGTCGGCCATCGATCCGGCGAGCCCCCAGTCGAGACGCTCGGCCACCGTGTCCGTAGCTCCGATGACCTGACCGGGCACGCCGTCGATGGCCGGGAAACTGGTGCGCAGGACTTCGTGACGAGTCACCAGATCGGTGAACGCCGCCCGAAGGGCGTCCAGATCCAGCGGTCCGGTCAGACGCAGGACGTTCGGCAGGTTGTAGGTGCTGTTCTCCTGCTCGAAGCGATTGATGAACCACATGCGCTGCTGCGCGAACGAGAGCGGGATGTGATCCGGACGCGGCACGACCGGCGTGACCGGGGGGAGCGCAGGAGTACGACCCGCCGACACCGCCACGAGTTCACGGACGGTCGTCGCGTCGAACACGTCGCGGATGCGGATCTCCGCACCGAGGGCCGCAGACGTTCGGGAGGCGAGCCGGGCGGCGTTGAGCGACGTGCCACCCAGATCGAAGAACGATTCGGTGACGCTGACCCGGTCCAGCCCGAGGATGTCGCCGAACACCGCGGCGACGAGTTCCTCGTCGCGGTTCGCGGGACCGACGTACTCGAACTCGGTGACGACGGGTTCGGGCAACCGCCTCCGGTCTACCTTGCCCGCCGCGTTCACCGGCATGTCGTCGAGCAGCATCCAGATCGCCGGGCGCATGAACTGGAGCAGGTGCTCGGATGCGAAGTCGCGGAGGTCGGCCTCGGTGGTGTCGGGTCGTGCCGTCACGTATGCGACCAGACTCTGGCCACCGGGCGCCATATCCACCACTTCGGCAGCCACCTCGCGGATGCCGGGAGCCGCTGCAATCACCGATTCGATCTCGCCGAGCTCTATGCGCTGTCCACGCAGCTTCACCTGGAAGTCGATGCGACCCAGGTACTCGATCTGTCCGTCGGCGGCCCAGCGAACCACGTCACCTGTCCGGTACATCCGGTACCCGGGCAGGCCAGCGGGGTCTGCTACGAAGCGTTCGGCGGTCAGTCCCGACCGTCCGGTGTATCCCCGCGCGATCTGACTTCCACCGAGGTACAACTCGCCCGGAACCCCGACTGGGACGGGCCGCAGCCGGGCATCGAGAATCTGGGCGGTGGAGTGCAGCGTCGGGCGGCCGATCGGCACGGTCTGCGCACCCGGACCGATTTCGGCGATCGTCGAATAGACGATGGTCTCGGTGGGCCCGTACTGGTTGTGTAGCTGCGACTGTGGCCACGCACGGTGCATGGCGTCGGCGACTGTCGGCGAGAGCGCTTCGCCGCCCAATTGCACGGTGCGAATCGACCGCATGGTCGCCAGTTCGTCATCCGACAACTCGGTCAGCATCAGCGCCAGCATCGACGGGACCACCATGATCGATGTCACCTGATGCCGCTCCACGTAGGCACGCATCGCCCACGGATCGCGTTGCTCGCCTTGCCCGACGATCACGAGCGTCCCGGCGCTGATCGCCGGGCGGAACAGATCGAGAACTGACGGATCGAAGGTGAAGTCGAGGACGGCGAGGACCACATCGTCTGCAGTGAACGAGTGGTCGTGGTGATCGGCGTGCAGCATCGCCATCGCAGCGCTGTGCGAGACAGTCACACCCTTGGGGCGCCCGGTGGAACCGGACGTGAAGATCGTGTACATCGCGTCGTCGACGTGCAGCGGTGCGATCCGGTCGGCATCGGTGATTCCAGACGTGTCGCCGACGATCGGCGCGGATGCATCGATCTCGAGGACTCGTGTCGCCGGATCCGCCCAGTCGGCGACGTCAGGCGCGTACGCGGACACGAGGACCAGTTGCGCACCGGCGGTGTCGACGATGTAGCGGGCACGTTCGGCTGGTGCATCGATCGCGACGGGTACGTAATGTCCGCCCGCGGTGATCACCGCGTGCGCGATGATCACCATCTCCAGCGAGCGCGGAACCGATACAGCCACGGCGACATCCGGTCCCACACCGAGCTCGATGAGGTGTCGAGCCAACACGTTGGTCCGATCGGCGAGCTCTCGGTAATCGATCGTGCGATCGCCGTCGATCACCGCGGTACGGTGCATAGACCCGAACTCGAAGTGTTCGAGCAGGTCGGCCAGAGTTCCAGTTCCGTCCGGACGGATACGGAACGTGTGGATGCCCGCCCATTCCTCGATCTGAGCGTGCTCGGACTCGCTCAACATCTCGATGTCGCCGACGAGAACGTCCGGGTCGCGGACGACTGCGGCGAGGACACGAGTGAGTCGCGCAGCGGTCGCGTCGACGGTCGTCTCGTCGAACAGATCGGTTGCGTAGACCACTGAACCGCTCCACGGCTCTCCCGCCTGAGCAGTGTTGACACCGAACAACAAGTCCACTTTGGCGATCACCGGACCGCTGTCGAATGGCTCTACGGTCAGTTGGTCCTGCAGGTCGACGGCGGTGTCGCCGGTAGCCCCGTCCTCGACGGACAGCCACACCTGGGCCAGCGGCGCGAAGGCCTCGCTACGCACCGGATCGACTGCGTCGACGACCGCCTCGAACGGCGCGTCTGCATGCGCGAACGCTGCGAGATCGGTGTTCCGAATCGCCGCAAGGTGATCAGCGAACGAATCAGTCGTATCCACTTGCGACCGCAAGACAACGGTATTGACGAACATGCCCACGAGCGGGTCGAGCGCGCGTTGACCACGCCCTGCGAAGGGCGCGCCGATAGCGAGATCATCACTCCCGGACAGTCTGCCGAGAACCACAGCGAGTGCTGCGTGGACCACCATGTACGGAGTCACACCGTGGCGAGCCGCCAACCGGGTGATCCCATCGGCGACATCGGCCGGAATAGTGAAGCCGGTCTGAGCTCCACGACCGGTCGCGGTCTGAGGTCGCGGCCGGTCCGAGGGGAGGTCGAGCACGTCGGGAAGCCCGGCGAGTTGTCCTCGCCAGTACGTGAGCTGTTGTCCCACGACCGATTCCAGGTCATCCGGCGAGCCGAGCACCTCGTGTTGCCAGATCGCGAAGTCCGCGAACTGCACCTCGAGCGGAACGAAGAGGGGTGCTTCTCCTGCTGCGCGTGCCACGTATGCGGTGATCAGGTCGCCGACGAGTGGAGCGAACGACTGCCCATCGGAGGCGATGTGGTGCATCACGACGGCGAGCACGTATTCGCCCGGCGCGGCTTCCCAGATCCGCACTCGGATCGGCCACTCCCGGGACAGTTCGAACCCGTGGGCCACCGCGTCTTCGATGGCGTCCACCGAACCCACATGCCGCCAGTCGAGGTGTTGTTCGATGGCCTCGACGGGGTTGATCATCTGGAACGGTTGACCGTCCAGGTCGGGGAAGGTGGTCCGCAGCGTCTCATGGCGGGCCACTACATCGCCGACCGCCGAACGAAGTGCCACCACGTCCAGGGCACCGGTGATTCGCAGGACGACGGGAATGTTGTACATGCCGGTCGACGGATCGAATCGGTTGATGAACCACATCCGCCGCTGCGCGAACGACAGCGGAATCATCGTCGGCCGGTTCTCCGTTCGCCTCACTGGGGGCAGTGCTGGCGCGCGCCCCGACACTGTCGCCACGAGCTCACGGACGCTTGGGGCATCGAAGACGTCCCTCACCTTGACGTCCACGCCGAGTTCATCGGACACTCGCGCAGCGATTCGGGTCGCGGCCAACGAGTTGCCGCCGAGGTCGAAGAACGACTCGGTCACACTGGCGCGGTCGAGACCGAGGAGGTCGACGAACAGCTTGGCGACGGCATGCTCGTCCGAGGTCTCCGGTGCGACGTATTCGACGGTCCCGAACTCGGGGGCAGGCAACGCCCGGCGGTCGACCTTCCCTGCAGTACCGAGAGGCATCTCGGCGAGCCGCACCCAGGTAGTCGGACGCATGTATTCGGGGAGACGCTGAGCGACGCTCTCCGCGAGCACTTGCGTATCGATACGGTCCGGCGCAACGTACCCGACGAGTTGGTCGCCGCCCGGCGAGGTCACAACGGTTGCTGCAGAATGCACTACCCCGGGAACAGCGGCGATCGCCGCTTCGACTTCACCGAGTTCGATGCGCTGCCCGCGGAGCTTCACCTGAAAGTCTGTACGACCCAGGTACTCGATCTCCCCTGCCTTGTTCCACCGCACGAGATCGCCAGTTCGGTAGAGGCGGTTTCCCGGATCGCCTAACGGGTCAGCGACGAATCGTTCGGCAGTGAGATCGCTGCGGGACGCGTAACCACGCGCGAGGTGGACGCCACCGAGATACAACTCTCCGGGAACGCCGATGGGAACAATCTTCAGTGCCGGGTCCAGGACATAAGCCGTGACGCTTCGGGTGGGCGTCCCGATCGGAATGACATCGTGATCGGGACCGGCTTGATGCACGGTGACATCGATCGACGCCTCGGCAGGACCGTATTGGTTCAGGAGTCGGACGAAGGGCAACTTGTCGAGCAATGGCCGCGCAGCTGCAGGAGTCAGCACGTCACCGCCGGTGACCACCAAGCGCAGCGAGGTCAGCTCAGCGAGCCGCTCGCCCAGAATCTCGCTGAACGCCGCCAACATCGGGGGGACGAAATGGAGCATCGTCACCGAATGCCGGCGGATGAGCTCCTCAATGTGGGTCGGGTCGCCATGCCTACCCGGTGCCGCGACCACCATCGTGGCGCCGACCAAGATTGGCAGGAAGATCTCCCGAACTGCCACGTCGAAGGTGATCGGCGACTTGTACAGAAGGACGTCGTCGCTCGAGATTCCGTATTGACCGCGATCTGTGTCCAGGCGATTGGCGACGCCGCCATGCGTCACGACTACTGCTTTCGGCCGACCAGTCGAGCCCGAGGTGAAGAGAGTGAAGGCAGCGTGCTCGGACCGAATCGGTGACAAACGCTCCGCATCGGTGACCACGGGGTGGTCCCCAAGATCATCGGAGCACTCCACCGACACGACCTTCGCGCTAGGCGAATACTTTGACTCTGCGGCAGTTGGGTCGCCACCGACCAGAACCAGCCGTGTGCCCGCGGTCTCCACCATGTACCGGGAGCGATCGACCGGAAGAGCCGGGTCCAACGGTACGAAATGCCCGCCCGCGTTGATCACCGCGTGCACAGCGACAACGAGCTCGACCGAACGATCCATCTCGATACCGACACCTACTTCAGGGCCGACTCCGAGAGCAATCAACTCGCGGCTCAAGCGAGCGACCCTTGAGGTGAATTCGTCACGGCCGACCGCGCGGTTCTCGAAGACGATTACTGGCTTGTCCGATGTCGTAGCCGAATCGCCGTGGTGCTGCACGATCTGAAATGCCTCGCTTCTTGTCGGTTCATTCATGGCGACTGCCTCGTTCTCCACCGTCAAGGAGCTGCGTGATAGTCGAAGCTGCGGCTCCCTCGCTATTGCCGCGCGACCACTCGAGTAGCTGAGTCAGTTCCAAGGCGTCGACCAGGGGAGCTTCACTCACCGGTTCGTATGGCCGCAGGACCAGTGCGTCGACCAGTCGGGCGAACCTCGCCACGATGCCTTGCGCGGTGCCGGCGTCGAACAGTTCGGTCGCGTATATCAGGCGCAGTGCCCAGTCGCCGTTCCGATCCGACGCGACAGTCAGCGAAAGGTCGTACTGCGCAGGCAGCACGAGCGGTTCGATCGGCACGACACGAAGCGGACCGACCGGGATCTCGGTGTCGGCTGAAGACTCGTCAACCAACGTGATGATCACCTGTGCCAGCGGTGAGAACGACTGCGAACGCACCGGTTGCACCCGCTCAACGACCGCTTCGAACGGCACGTCAGCGTGGGCGAACGCCTCCAGATCTGTGTCCCGAACCGAATCGAGCAGGTTCGTGAACGTCATTCGGGGCGAGATTTCGGTCCGCAGCACGAGCGTGTTGACGAACATGCCGACCAGCGGCTCGATCGCCTGCTGTCCACGACCTGCAATGGGCGTCGCCACTGCGACGTCGTCATTCGCAGAGAGTCTGGACAGCAGCACCGCCAACGCCGCGTGCACCACCATGAACGGGGTCACCCCCTGCTCACGCGCAAGATCTTCCACTCGCGCGCCGACCGTCGCATCCAGCGGGACGCTGACCGACGCTCCGTCGTGCGAGGCGACCACGGGCCGCGGCCGATCCATCGGCAGGTCGAGCACGCCCGGCGCACCTGCGAGCCGGTCGGCCCAATAGTCGAGCTGACGACCGACGACGGATGTCGGGTCGTCCGGTGCGCCGAGTTCACGACGCTGCCACAGTGCGTAGTCGGCGAACTGCACCTCCAACGGTGCGAATGCCGGTGCGCTGCCCGCAGACCGTGCCACGTAAGCGGTCACGATGTCACCGATGAGCGGCCTCATCGACTCGCCGTCGCCGACGAGATGATGCAGTATCGCGACCAGAACGTACGAGTCGTCTCCGGCACGCAGCAACCGAACACGGAACGGTGGTGCGGCCGCCACATCGAATCCCGCACTCGAAGCGGCCAGCAGATCGGTCTCATCAGTGACGACCTGCCAGTCCGGATCCGCGACCGCCGAGCGGACGTCATGGACGAGCTGAGACGGCTGTCCATCGACCGCCGGGAACGTGGTCCGGAGAATCTCATGCCGCGCCACTACGTCGCGGACCGCCTGGCGCAACGCGTCGACGTCCAGTTCCCCGTCAAGACGCACTGCGATCGGGATGTTGTAGGTCGCGGATTCGGGTTCCAACTGATTGATGAACCACATGCGCTGCTGTGCGAACGACAAGGGGATTCGGTCCGGCCTCGGATGAACGGCCTCGATCGGCGAGAGGATCGCAGCATCCGAACCTCGTTCCACGCGTCGAGCAAGGCTGCGGACTGAATCGGAATCGAACACGTCCCGCACTGTCACGGACACGCCGAGCTGGTCGGACAAACGTGCCGCTAGGCGCGCGGCCGACAACGAGTCCCCTCCGAGATCGAAGAAACTCGCCGTCGCCGACACGTCGCTCTCTTCGATCGCGAGCACGGCTGCGATCACGTCGGCCACGGCCCGCTCGGCCCCGGTCGCAGGCGCGACGAACTCACCGCTCACGATGACCGGTTCGGGTAGCGCTCGCTTGTCGAGTTTGCCGACCGGTGTCAGCGGGAGTTCGTCGAGAACGGTGAACGACGACGGCACCATGTGCGAGGGCAGTCGTCGCGACACGAACGCGGTGAGGTCAGCAACGTCGACAGACGGGTCGCCGACCACGACGTAGGCGGCCAACGCGGTAGCCACCGAGCCTCCGACTCCGAGAACGACCGCAGCATGAACGGTCTCGTGCTCGCTCAGAACGGCTTCGATCTCGCCGAGTTCGATGCGCAGACCACGCAGCTTCACCTGGTCGTCCGATCGACCGGTGTACTCGAGAGTGAGTCCTCCGTCCGTAGACGGTGTCCAACGAACCACATCGCCGGTCCGATACATCCGCGATCCGGCGCCACCGTGCGGATTAGCGGTAAAGCGCTCCGACGTCAGACCCGGGCGGTCCAGATATCCGCGCGAGAGAGCTCCGCCCGCGACATACAGTTCGCCTGGCAAGCCGACCGGCACCGGACGCAGTCGCTCGTCGAGCACCATGAGGTCGACGCCGCCGATCGGGCCACCCAGCCGGACAGGATCGCCGACGGACATCGGTGCACTGATCGTGATGCCGATGGTCGTCTCAGTCGGTCCGTAGAGGTTGTGCAGGGCGCAGGCGGCGGCCCACCGATCGACGATCGGTTGCGGCACCGCTTCGCCGCCTGCCGCTATCGACGAGAGAGTCGACACTGCGGCCGGATCGAGCGTGGCCAGGACGGACGGGGTGAGGAAGGTGTGCGTCACTCGGTGCTCGGTGATGAACCGCTCCAGAGCAGGACCGCCGACGGCGTCCGCCGGCCGGTACGCGAGGGTCCCCGCGTTCGCAGTGGCGAGAAGGTATTCCAGAACCGACGCATCGAAACTCGGGGATGCGAAGCCGAGGACCACGGCGCCGTCACCGGCATCGAGGCGCTCGGACTCCTGACGTGCGAAGTTCGCCAGACCCGAGTGGGTCACTGCGACGCCCTTCGGCCTGCCAGTGGATCCGGATGTGTAGATCACATACGCCAGGTTCGACGCCGTGACCGCGCCGAGCCGATCGGCGGCGGTGACCGTGGCATCCGGTTCCTCGGCGACCGCTGCAGCGATGTCCGGCGCATCGATGCGCGTCCATCCGAATCCGCGCGAGGGAAGCTCGCCGGATGCCGCGACCGCGAGTCCGAGGACGGCCGCGCTGTCTTCGATCATGGAAGTCACGCGCTCGGCCGGGTAGTCGGGGTCGACGGGGACGTAGGCTCCCCCGGTCTTGGCGACCGCCCAGATCGCCGTCAGCAACTCGGCCGACCGTGCGATGGCAAGCGCCACTGGACGCTCCGGTCCGACGCCTCGGCCGATGAGCCATCGCGCCAAGCGGTTGGAGCGTTTGTCGAGTTCGCGGTAGGTCAGCGACCCACCGTTTCCGTCGACGACCGCTATCCGATCGGGGGCACGACGTGCGGCCTCGGTGAACAGATCCGGCAACAGCACAGGGTCGGCGGCGGGCCCGCCGGTGACGGGCAGCAGTGCAGCGCTGTCGGTGGGCGACAGCAACGAAAGGCTGCCGCAGGTGGTCTGCGGATCGTCAGCCATCGTCGAAAGAACCTGGACCACTGCCTGTGCGAAGATCTCGACCTGTTCCACCGGATATGCGGTCGGCAGGAACTTGATCTTCATGGCCAGCTCGTCGCCTCGGCGAGACGCCGACAGATTCAGAGGGTAGTGCGTCGCATCGGTGGTCTGCGCGTCGACCAACTGCAGCCCGCCGTTCGCAGAAGCATCGATACCGGTGATCGACTCGGTGTCCACCGGGTACGACTCGTACACCGCGAGGGTGTCGAACAGCGCGGGAAGTCCGGTCTGCGCGATCAGCGACGGAAGCCCCATCTGCTGATAGTCGAGGACCCTCACCTTGTCGTTCTGCATGGCGGTCAGCACGTCGATGACCGATGCGTTCGGGTCGACGTCCACCACTGCCGGAACCGTGTTGATGAACATGCCGATCATCGACTCGATGCCGTCGATGTCGGGCGATCGGCCCGACACCGTCTCGGCGAACGACACCGCCTGATTACCGGTCATCTGGGAAAGCAGTACCGCCCACGCGAACTGGACGACGGTGGCCATGGTGACCGAGTTCTCGCGACCGATCGCGTCGAGTCGGTTCGCGATCTCACCGTTCAGGTCGAACTCGAAGTCGCGCGGCGGCGCATCGGCAGACGGTTCGTGACCGGGCGCGACGAGTGTCGGCTCGGTGACCGGTGCCAACACCTCACGCCAGGCGCTAAGTCCGGCCGCGGTGTCAGTCGCCGCGACGGCGCGGGCGTGGTCGGCGAAGTCGCCTGTCGACGCACCTGCGACCGAGCCCGTGTATGTCGCCCCGGTGGCGTACAGCGCGAGAAGGTCCGCCAGAACGAGTGGGCTCGACCATCCGTCCACCAACAGATGGTGATTCGTGATGACCAGCTCGGCGCCATCGTGATGATGGACCAGAGCCGTCCGAATGAGCGGAGGCTGCGCCATGTCGAAGGGCTTCGCTCGTTCGTTGTCGACCACTGCGCGGACTTGGCGTTCGCGGTCTTCAACTGGACCCGAGCGCAGATCTACGACGCTCCACGGCACATCTACTTCAGCAGGAACCACCGTGACCGCGACGCCGCTGCCGACCCGGACGAAGCCGGACCGCAGCACGCGATGCCGGTCGAGGAGCATGCCGAATGCGGTTCGCAACCGATCGGCGTCGACGTCGCCGGTCAGCGAGAGCACCGACTGCGTGACGTAGACGTCGATACCTGATCGCTCGTCTGCTCCGTTGCCCGCGAGGTCGGCTTGGAAATACAGGCCTTGCTGCAACGGCGTCATCGGCCAGACGTCGGCGCCCGGGTAATGCGCAGCGATGCGATCGAGGTCGGCTTGAATGAGGTCGGTGCCCGGAACGTCCGACGGGCTGAGCCCCACGTCGGTACCGCCGAGAACGAGATCGGCTATCTCCTGCAACTCGTGCTGCCAGCGGCCGGCGATATCGGCGACTGCGGCCTCGTCGAGAACGTCAGTGGCGTACGAGAACTGGGCCTCAAGCCGCTTCGCATCGGCGCCCGCGGCACTCACGTTTATGCCGAACACGTTCGGCGAGAACATCGCACCCGACACTGTGCTCGGGAGGTGCGGTCCGCCCGAGACCGGAAGGAATTCGTCCGATGCGGTGTTGTCGATCGGCGCAGTTCCGCTACCGAAATAGTTGTACGCGATGCTCGGGAGCGGTCGCTGTGCGAGTCCACCGTCCGTGCCGTATCGGAGGATGCCGAATCCGACACCGCCCGCCGGGCGCGCCACACGCGCGTCCTTCGCCGACTTGATCGCGTGGACGATGTCCGTGGAGGGATCGACGGCGACTGGCGCGATGCTGGTGAACCAGCCGACCGTCCGGGACAGGTCGATCAGACCTTCATCGCCCGCGATCCGCTCATCGCGACCGTGCCCCTCGATCTGAACCGTGACCGGTGCGTCGTCCTCGATGCCGTGGTCGTCTTGCCATGACCGCACTGCACGAGCCAATGCGCCGAGCAGCACGTCGTCGACGTTTCCGCCGAACGCGGTGGGCACTGCGGCGAGGACTGCATCCGCAACATCGGCGCCCACCACATGCTGGTACGACGCCTGACTGTGCCAACGGTGCCGCTGGCGGTCAGCGGCGTCGCCGAAGGACGTCCGCCTGATCGGCGACTGGCCCAGCCAGTAATCGACCTCCGTTGCTCGTACGTCGACTTGATCTGAGAGGAGGTGCGCGACGCGCCGAGTCGAGGTGCCTTCCGATCGCAACTCGATCGGACGCCCCGAGGTGTGCTGCGCCCAGGCGGTGACGAGATCTTCGACGATGATCGGCCACGACACCGCATCCACACCGAGGTGGTGAACCGCGATCACCATGCGACGCCACTGCGCGCCGGTGACCAGCGCGACACCCATCAGTGCCCCGGTCGCAGGGTCAAGAGCGGACAGCAGACCACGATGCGCAGTGAGCAGACTTGCATCGATGTCATCAGCCGCCGCGATCTCCCGAACTGCCGGAACCGAACCGGCGCCCGCAGTGAGGGTCCAATTGTCCCCACTACCAGTGAGCGTCGCGGTCAGCATCGGGTGGACGGCTGCCACCGCGTCGACGACGGTCTGCACGTCGGCGACCGTTGCCGCTCTGGGCAGGGTGAAGACGACCGGCTGCGAGAAGTCTGCGAAGTCCGATGGCTGTTCGGAGTGCTCGATCATCCACGACGTCACCGGTGGCAGCGGCATCTCACCTGAACCCCCGCCCGGCAGTTCTGCGAGCAGTTCGGCGGGCCCATCCGACGAGGCTGCGGCAGCGGCCATGGCGCGAATAGTCTTCAACTCGAAGATGTCGCGCGGAGACAGGTGCAAGCCGGCAGCCTTCGCTGCGGACGACAGCTGGATCGACATGATCGAGTCGCCGCCGAGCGCGAAGAAGCTCTCGGTGACGCTGACCTGATCTTCGCCCAGGAGACCCGCGATGATGCGCGCGAGTGTCTCCTCCCCTGCGTTCTCCGGCGCGACGTATTCGGTCGCTTCTTTGGCGTGCGGTTCCGGCAGCGCCTTGCGGTCGAGCTTTCCGGCCGGCGTGAGTGGAATCTGATCGATCGCAATCGCTTGGCTCGGCACCATGTGTGCGGCCAGTCGGTCCGCTGCGTCGTCGAGGACGGCGTCAGTATCGATCGTCTCGCCGGGCTTGGCCACGAGGTAGGCGACGATCTCGGTGTGCTTACGTCCACCGCGTTCAGAGTCCACGCCGATCACGACGGACTGTGCGACTCCTGGTTGATCGTCGAGCACCGCCTCGATCTCGCCGAGTTCCACACGCTGACCGTTGATCTTGACCTGGAAGTCCACACGACCGGCGAACTCGAGATTGCCGTTCTTGGTCCGCCGAACGAGGTCTCCGGTGGCGTACATCCGTGACCCCGGATCGCCGTACGGATCGGCGATGAAGCTGGTCGCCGTCAGATCTGGCCGGCCGAGGTAGCCGCGAGCCAGACCAGCGGTCGCCAGATACAACTCGCCGACCACGCCTTGGGGAACCTGATGAAGTCGCGCGTCGAGGACGTGCGCGGTGAAGCCGTCGTTCGGCTTGCCAATCGTGACGGGTTTCCCGGCCTGCATGCGCGAGCGCGTCGCCCACACGGTGGCCTCGGTGGGGCCGTAGCAGTTAAAGATGCGGCGGCCGCGTTCGGACCAGCGTTCGACGAGTTCCGGCGGGCAGGCTTCGCCGCCGGTCGCGAGGTTGCGCACGTACTGAGCGCGCTCGGGGTCGACGGTCGCCAGCACGGACGGGGTGATGATCATGTCGGTGACTTCGTCGCGTTCGAGCACCGTGGCGAGCGCATCGCCCGCGAACTCGGTGTGCGGCGCGATCACCAGGGTGTGGCCGACCGGAATGGCCCACGCCATCTCGAACATCGATGCGTCGAAGCTCGGTGATGCGACGTGCAGGATCCGAGTGTCGGGTTCGTCTTCCGGCGGACCCGCGGTGATCTTCGCGAGCGATTCGACGAAGTCGACGATGCCGGTGTGCGAGACGCCGACGGCCTTCGGTCGGCCGGTGGAGCCCGACGTATAGATCAGGTATGCGAGGTTGTCCAGGCGCACCCAGCCGTTGCGTTCGGCGGGTTCGATGTCGTCGCCCGACTCGGCTTCGGCCTCGAGGTCCTGCAGGTACACCCAGTCGCACGCCGAGTCGCCGAGCCGGCCGCGCGTGCCTTCGTCGGTGATGCCGATCGCTGCCGCCGAGTCGGCGACCATGAAGGCGATGCGGTCCTCGGGGTAGGCCGGATCGACGGGCACGTATGCGGCGCCCGACTTGATGACGCCCCACACTGCGAGAACCGAATCGATCGAACGCTCCAGGCCGACAGCCACGACGTCCTCCGGCGTCACTCCGCGCGCGAGCAGCGCACGCGCGATGCCGTTGGTCCGCTCTTCGAACTCCTGGTAGTCGAGTTCGACCCCGCCACAGATCAGGGCGGGGTGCTCGAGGTCGAGATCCCGGTTGGACAGCAGGTCGATCAGGGTTCCTGTCTCCACCTCGCCGCCGCGGCCGACCGCCGCGCTGCTGTCCCGAAGGGCGCGGCGCGTCGGAGCGGCTTCGGACGCCGACGACACTGGCGTACCCACGATGTCGATGTCACCGACCGCCACACTCTGGTCCTCGATCATCACGGTCAGGACGCGCTCGAAGACGGCAGCGAACCGCCTCGCCGACGATTCGTCGAACAGATCTGCGGAGTAGATGAAGTCCGCGGCCATCTTGGACGCGGCGGTCCGAGCGCGGACCACCGTCGTCAGGTCGAACTTCGCCTCGACGTTCGCGGACTTCATCGGTTCCGCTTCGACACCGGCCAGCGCTATCGCGTCCGGGTGATCTGCGGCGTCCGTGTACGTGAACGAGACCTGTGCCAACGGTTGATAAGCCGACGATCGCTCCGGCGCCAATTCGTCGATGAGGTCGTCGAACTGTACTTGGTCGTTCGCGAACGCATTCAGGATTCCGGTGCGGGCCTCGGCGAGCAATGCGTCCACCGACTTGCCGGGATCGACCTGGGTGCGCAGGAGAAGCGTGTTGACGAACATTCCGATGAGGTCGTCGAGCGCTGCGCTGCTGCGGCCGGCGACCGGCGTTCCGACGACCACGTCGGACGTGGCTGCGAGACGCGCGACCGTCGCGGCGAATGCCGCTTCGGTCACCATGAACACCGACATGCCGCGTTCCCGAGCAAGGGCGTCGACTCCGTCGGCAATCGCGTCGTCGAGTTCGACAGTGACGATGCCGCCCGCGTCGCTCAACGCCGCAGGGCGTGGTCGGTCCATCGGCAGATCTGTCACCGTGGGGAGACCCGCGAGTGCCTTTCGCCAATATGCGAGCTGCCTGCCCACAACGCTTCCGGCGTCGGCGGCATCACCCAGTACGGACTGCTGCCACACTGCGTAGTCGGCGTACTGCACGTCGAGTTCGGGCAGTGCCGACACCGTCTCGTCGACTCGCGACGCGTAGGCGGCCAGCAGGTCGCGCGCGAGGACGGGAATGGATTCGCCGTCCATCGCGATGTGGTGCACGGTGATCGCGATCGACAGACCGTCGTCGGACTGGTGGACGCGGCCGCGAATGGGAATCTGTCGGGACACGTCGAAGCCCGCGACCGTGGACTCGATCAATTCATCGAGTGACGCGACTTCGGCCCAGTCGAGCATGGCGCGAGCGGCCGTCGCCGGAAGCACTTCTTGTACGGGCGCCCCGTCGACGGACGGGTAGACCGTCCGCAGCACCTCGTGACGCACGACGAGGTCGCGTACGGCCTCGCCCAGTGTCGGGACATCGACATTACCGGTCAGCTTCAACGCCACCGGAAGGTTGTAGGCGCCCGACGCGGTGTCGAACTGGTTCATGAACCACATCCGACGCTGTGCACGGGACACCGGAATCGGCTGCGGTCGAGGTTCGGCTCGAACGACGGGCGGCAACGCGGGCGCCGCATCCGCGACCGCCGCGGCGAGCCCGCGAACAGTCGGTGCGTCGAACACGTCTCTGATCGAGACGTCGACGTCGAGTGCCACTCCCACGCGGGCGGACAACCGTGCCGCCAGCAGTGAATTGCCGCCGACGTCGAAGAACGACTCCGTTGCACTGATTCGGTCGGCACCCAGCAGATCTGCGAAGACCGCTGCCACCGCTTCTTCGGCTGCACCGACTGGCGCTACGTACTCGACGCCGCCGAACTCAGGTTCGGGCAGCGAGCGGCGGTCGATCTTGCCGGAGACGGTCAACGGCATCTCGGGAAGGGCCGTCCACGCGGACGGCCGCATGTACTCCGGGAGTCGCTCTGCGGTCCACTGCCGCAGATCGTCGACGGACGTCGTAACAGACGGCGCCACCGACACGTATGCGGCCAGCGCATCACCTCCGCCGGGAGCCGTAACGACAGTGACGGCGGCGTGCACGACGTCCGGGTGTTCAGCGACGACCCCTTCGACTTCGCCGAGCTCGAGCCGCTGACCACGGATCTTCACCTGCGAATCGGCGCGGCCGAGGTAGTCGATCTCCCCAGTCCCGGTCCACCGGGCGAGGTCGCCTGTACGGTACATGCGAGCTCCGGGCTCCCCCATCGGATCGCCCACGAACGCGCCTGCGGTCTGTGTAGGCTGCGAAGCGTACCCGCGGGCCAATTGCGGGCCGCAGAGGTACAACTCGCCGGTGACACCGGCGCGCACGGGACGGAGCCGACCGTCCAGGATGCGCGCCTCGCAGTTCCACATCGGACGACCGATGGTGATGGCCCGGTCGCGGTCCACGTGGGTCTGCGTGATGTCGACGGTGGCCTCGGTTGGGCCGTACTGATTGATGATCGCTGCGTTGGGGAAGAGACCTTCCAGTTCCTCCACGAGGTTCTTACCGAGGGCCTCACCACCGCTGTAAATGTTTCTCAGCGAATCGCATGGCTGACCACCCGCAAATCGATGGAGTTCCGTCAACGCAGCAAGCATCGACGGCACAAATTTGGCTGTGGTCACTCCTTCAGTGCGAATCAAGTCCACAAGGTACTGAGGGTCCCGATGTCCACCAGGTCGAGCGATCACCGCAGGCCCACCACTGAACACGGAACCGAAGTGATCCCATATCGACGCGTCGAAGGTGTACGGAGTCTTCAGCAGAAACACGTGGTCGTCGAAGCCATTCGAATCAGCAAACCACTGAAGGGTATTGAACAGCGCACGCCGCGTGACGGTGACGCCCTTGGGACGTCCCGTCGAGCCCGACGTGAACAGGGTGTAAGCGGCGTGATCGGGCAACGGCGTCGAGGCGCGTTCTGCAACGCCCAGCGGGGCGCCGTTCGAAGCGTCCTTCGAATCAACGCTGATCCGCTCGATGTCGATACCCGTCAACGCCTCGGGTGAATCCCCTTGTGCGACCAGGACGAATGATACGCGAGCCGTCTGAAGCACATAGTCGGTCCGGTCCACGGGGGCGTCCGTGTCGATGGGCACGAATTGTCCGCCTGCGACTATCACGGCGTGAACCGCGACCATCACCTCGAACGATCGTTCCATGCACACGCCCACCGCAGTGTCCGGCCCCACCCCTGCTGCTATCAGACGCCTCGCCAAAGTGTTCACGGAGTCGGCGAAGGAGCCGTACGACATCGACTCGCCGCGGTACACGAGCGCTGTCGCGTCAGTGCCACGGCTGGCACACGCCGCATCGACGAGTCCGGTGAGCGCGAGATCGCCCGTCAGCGGCACCACATCGCCGCGGCACCATCCGGTAATCGCCGAGGATTCCTCGACCGTCAATAGGTCGACGTCTCCGAGTGCTCGATCGGGCTCGGATCGCACCGCATCGAGCAGAGCGACGACGCGGTCCCACAGACGGGCCACCGTCGATCCGTCGAAGAGGTCCGTCGCGTAGAGGACCGTGCCCTTCCACCCTTCCGAGGAGTCCTTGATTCCCAGTAAGAAGCTCAGGTCGACCTTCGCAGGCAGATTGTCGATCTGCACCGGTTCGATCGTCGCGCCTGCGACGTTCACCAGCGCTGAGTCGTCGTCGACCACGGACAGCATCGCCTGAGCGAGTGGCGCGAACGACTCGCTGCGCACCGGGTTGAGCGCCTCCACCAGCGACTCGAACGGTACGTCTGCGTTCCCGAAGGCATCCAGGTCATGTCGCCGCACCGACCGCACGAGATCGCTGAACGACTCGGCCGGGTCGACCTTCGTCCGCAGAACCAGCGTGTTCACGAACATGCCGACGAGCGGATCGAGAACCTGCTGACCGCGACCCGCAATAGGAGTCGACACGACGACGTCGTCTGTCGCGGCTTCGCGCGCGAGCACGGCCGACAGCGCTGCGTGGACGACCATGAACGGCGTGGCATTCGCAGCACTCGCGAAGTGTGTGACCCACTGTGCAGTGTCTACAGGCAGCGAGATGTCAACCTGCGCACCACGATTGGACGCTACGACGGGACGAGGCCGGTCGGCCGGCACCTCAAGGACGTCCGGAATCCCCTCGAGCCGACCCTTCCAGTAGGCCAACTGGCTACCGAGCACCGACGTCTCATCGGACGGGCTGCCGAGTTCCGAGCGTTGCCAGATCGCGTAGTCGGCGAAGTCCACCTCGAACGGCGCGAACTCAGGCGCCGCACCTTCGGATCGTGCAGCGTACGCAGTGACCAGGTCGCGCACCAACGGCACCATCGACTCACCGTCCGCGGCGATGTGGTGAGCGACGACGGCGAGTAGATACTCGTCATCGGCAGCACGCCACAACCTCACGCGCAGCGGCCACTGCGCCAACAGATCGAAGCCTTCGACCACCGCCGCTTCGACGTCGGCCTGCGATTCGACAACCGCCCAGTCCAGACCCGCCGAGACCCCCTCGGTCCCGCTGATGTCCTGGTACGGCACTCCATCGACCGCAGGGAACGTGGTTCGGAGCGGTTCGTGCCGGACCACCACGTCGACGAGCGCTTCACGGAGAGCGTCTACTCGCAGCGGACCGGTGATCTTCAACAACGTCGGAATGTTGTAGGCGCTGGTAACTGGATCGAACTGATTGATGAACCAGACACGCTGCTGCGCGAGTGACAGCGGAATCTGTTCCGGTCGCGGCATACGGCTGACGGGTGGCAGAGCACTCGCGCGTCCCGCAACGGCGACCGCCAATTCGCGAGCGGTCGGTGAGTCGAACACATCCCTGATCGACACGTCGACCCCGAGTGCCTCCGACACTCGGGAGACCAGGCGCATCGCCGACAGTGAGTTACCACCGGCGTCGAAGAACGATTCCGTCACCGAGACCTGCTCAAGCCCGAGTAGGTCTGCGTATACGGCGGCGACCACGGCTTCGTCGTCCGATTCGGGCGCCACGTAATCGGCCAACTGCAGCACGGGTGCAGGCAAGGCCTTGCGATCGACCTTGCCCGACGACATCAACGGCATCACGTCGACCGGCATCCACACCGACGGACGCATGTACTCGGGAAGCGCGGCTGTCACCGACCCCTTGACGATGTCGGCGTCGAGATCGCCCGGTGAGTAGTAGGCGACCAACTGCTGACCGCCACCGATCTCAGCCACTGCGGCGGCAGCATGAACCACGCCGGGCGCTGCAGCCACTGTCGCCTCGACCTCACCGAGTTCCAGACGCTGACCTCGCAGCTTCACCTGGAAGTCCGAGCGACCCAAGTACTCCAACTGGCCCGCAGCATTCCAGCGGACCAGGTCGCCGGTGCGATACAAGCGGCTGCCGGGCGCACCCGAAGGATCCGCGACGAAGCGCTCCGCGGTCAGATCAGGTCGGCCCGAATAGCCGCGGGCGACCTGGACCCCGCCGATGTACAGTTCGCCGACGACTCCGACAGGGACCTCGAGAAGGCGTGAGTCGAGAACTCGCGCAATGGTATTCGCAATAGGCTTACCGATCGGCGGATGAGATCCGTCCACCACCTTGTACTCGACCACGTAGTTGGTCGCCTCGGTCGGCCCGTACTGGTTGAGGAACACGGCGTCGGGCAGGTAGGTCGTCACCGCGTCGGCCAGCACGCCGTTCAGCGCATCGCCACCGGTCTGCAGGAGCCGCACCGAACTCAGCGCACGGCTCCGGCCGTCCGCATCGTGTTCGAGAATCGCCGAGAGCACGGCGGGGACAGCCTCGAACGCCTGGATGCCTTCGGCTTCGATCACATCCACGAGGTAGTCGATGTCGCGATGGCCTCCCGGACGCGCGACGACCAGGCGTCGCCCTGCGCCGAATGACCAGAAGAACTCCCACACAGACGCATCGAACGTGTATGGGGACTTGAGTAGCGCACTCTCGATCGATGCCTCCGCGAACAGCAGCGCCGTGCGGTGCAGGTGTGCGCGGAAAGCTCGGTGACTGACCGTCACGCCCTTCGGCCGACCGGTCGAGCCGGACGTGAACATCGTGTAGACCGCCGACTCCTGGTGCAGCGGCGCGATCCGATCCGCGTCGGTTACCGAACGCCCGTCTCGGCCCTCGACGTCGACCGTCGAATCGACAGTGATCGGCCTCAGCGCGGGGAGGGCAGCGACACCGTCCGGCACCTGTTCAGGTGCAGTGAGTACGATCTCGAAGCTGGCGATCTCCGCCATGTAACCTATTCGGTCAGCAGGCGCGTCGATGTCGATCGGAACGTACTGTCCGCCTGCGACGACGACGGCGTGCATCGCGATCAGCATCTCGATGGACCGATCGACGCACACGCCGACCGCGACGTCCGGACCGACGCCTGCCCGAATCAATTCCCTGGCAGTGACGTTCACACGACTCAACCACTCACCGAACGTCACATCGCGGCCCTGGAACGAGATAGCCACCGTTCCGGGTTCAGCCACCCCTGCGGCGGTGAGATAGTCGGCCACAGTGTCGCTGGGGACTGAAAGATCGGGCCCTCGGCCCAGATCGACGATCGCCGCGAGTTCTTCTCCGGCCAGCAGTGCGCTGTCGCCGATCGGTCGGCCAGGTTCCACTGTCATCGAGTCGACGAGGGAGACGAAGCGCGTAGCGAACGACTCCGCGGTGCTCGGGTCCCACAGGTCCGTCGCGTAGATGAGGGTGGCTTCCCACGGACCGTCGTCATTCGACGAAAGGATGAGTTCAAGATCCATCTCGGTCCGCTGGGCCGGAGGCTCGACGGCCTCGACGGTCAGGTCGCCGGAGGGAACGCTGATACCGCGCGCCGAGCGACCAGGATCGAAGGACAGGAGTACTTGAGCGAGCGGTGCGAACGACTCGCTTCGCGTCGGACTGACAGCGTCGACGACGGACTCGAAGGGGGCGTTCGAATGCTCAAATGCTTCGAGGTCCGTGGTGCGCGCCTGTGCCAGCAGTTCGCTGAACGTCATCTCTGGTTCGACGCGCGCACGCAGGACCAGAGTGTTCACGAACATACCGACCAATTGATCCAGCACAGCAGACCCGCGGCCGCCGACAGGTGTGGCGACGGCGATGTCCTCGCTCGAGGAGAGTCGCGCCAACAGTGCGGACAGCGCAGCATGCACCACCATGAACGGTGTTGCGCCGTGTGCCGCCGCAACGTCCGTTATCCGGTCGGCGACGGCGCGCGGCAGGTGGAAGTACGTCTCGGCGGCGCGGCCACTGGAACTGTGCGGCCGAGTACGGTCGTTCGGCAGGTCGAGCACATCGGGCAGACCTGCCAACTGGTCCCGCCAGTATGCGAGTTGCCTGCCGGTCTCCGATGCAGGATCCGATCCCGCGCCGAGGACCTGATGCTGCCAGATCGCGAAATCAGCGAACTGAACCTCGATCGGCGCGAACTCCGGACGCGTGCCCATCGACCGAGCCTGGTATGCGGCGACGAGGTCGCCGACCAACGGGCCCATCGACTCACCGTCGGCGGCGATGTGGTGGACGACGATCGCGATCACGAATTCGCGCGGACCGCTCTGCCACAGGCGAGCACGGATCGGCCACTGCACCGAGACGTCGAAACCCTGCGTCACAGCGGCGTCGAGCAGATCCTTCGATGGGACTACCGCCCAGTCGATGTGCTCGTCGACCGCCGCGCGTGCACCGATCTGTTGGTAAGAGTCTCCGTCGACCGACGGGAACGTCGTTCGCAGCACCTCGTGGCGCTGCACGACGTCGACGAGAGACTGCCGCAGCGCATCGACATCGAGGTCGCCGGTCAGCTTCAGTACGGCCGGAATGTTGTATGTTCCCGCATCCGGATCGAGCTTGTTGATGAACCAGATGCGCTGCTGTGCGAACGACAACGGGATGCGGTCCGGACGTGGTTCGACCGCGGTGACGGGCGGAAGGGCATCCGTGCGATCCGCCACCGCTGCCGAGAGCTCGCGGACACTCGGCGTGTCGAAGACGTCACGTACCGACACCTGCACGCCCAGCGCTTCCGCCGACCGAGCAGCCAACCGCATAGCTGCGAGCGAGTTTCCACCGAGATCGAAGAACGACTCTTCGACACTGACCCGTTCCACACCTAGAAGGCCAGCGAAGACGTCGGCGAGGGCCGCCTCGTCCTCGGTCTCCGGTGCCACGTATTCGGCCTCCGCCAGCTCGGGGTCGGGCAACGAACGGCGGTCCACCTTGCCCGCGGAGTTCAACGGCATCTCGTCGAGGAGCACCCATGCAGTCGGCCGCATGAACTCGGCCAGCCCTTCGGCCACCGAACTGCGGACCGCGTCGAGGTCGACCGTCGCCGGGGCCGCGTAGCCGACCAGTTGATCGCCTGCCGCCCCGGCGACGACGCGGGCTGCGCCGTGCACGACGCCTGGTGCCGCCGCGATCGCCGCCTCGACCTCGCCGAGTTCCATTCGCTGGCCACGCAGCTTCACCTGGAAGTCGGTGCGACCCAGGTATTCCAGGTCGCCCGACCGGCGACGGCGCACCAGGTCGCCGGTCCGGTACAGACGAGCCCCCGGAGCCCCGAAGGGATCCGCGACGAATCGCTCGGCGGTCAGGTCGGGACGGGACGCGTAACCGCGCGCCGACTGCACGCCGCCGAGATACAGTTCTCCCGCGATACCGGCCGGAACCGGGTGGAGTCGCGCATCGAGGACCAGCGCCGAAGTGTTCTGCATCGGATGCCCGATCGGCACCACGTCCACCACGTCGTCGAGTTCCGCCGACATCGTGTAGACGGCGGCCTCCGTCGGACCGAACAGGTTGACGACGCGCGCGTGGGGTACGCGGTCGGAGAAGCGGTGATAGACGGCAGGCGGCAACGCCTCGCCGCCGCTGAACAGCACCTGCAGACCGGGCAAGAGATTAGGTTCGTCGACCACGTCCAGGAACACCGACAGCATCGATGGGACGAACTGCACCACCGTGACGTCGTTCTCCGTCATCACGTCGGCGAGGTACTGCGGGTCTCGGTGGCCTTCTGCATCGGCGATCACCATGGCCTGCCCCGCGGTGAGCGGCCAGAACAGTTCGAGCACCGACGCGTCGAAGGTGTGCGGTGTCTTGAACAGCAGTCGCTGCTGTCCGTCCGGGATCAAGGAGTCGAACCACGCGACGAAGTTGACCACCGCGCGGTGCGAGATGGTCACACCCTTGGGGCGACCGGTGGAACCCGAAGTGAAGAGCGTGTACGCCGCATCGTCCTGGCTCAGCACAGCCAGACGCTCGGATGGGTCGAGCAGAGTCGAACCTTCCGGCACCGTTCGATCGGTGTCCACGTCGATGACCCGAGCACTCGCGCCGAGAGCCTCGACGGCCGAGGGCGTCGGCCGCCCGGCTTCCACCAACACTGCTCCGACTGCTGCAGTGTCGATCATGTACTGCGACCGGTCAGCAGGGGCGTCCGGATCGATGGGCACATACTGGCCACCGGCCGCCATGATCGCGTGAATCGCGATCACGGTCGCCGCACTCCGGCGCATAGCGACGCCGACCGCGACGTTCGGGCCTACCCCGGCATCGATCAAGGTGCGCGCGAGCGCGGAGACGCGAAGACCGAACTCCTCATAGGTGTATGTCCGTCCGGCCTCGATCAGCGCAGCTGCCGTCGCCGAGTCAGCGGCACGAGATGCGACGAGGCCTGCGATCGTCTCCTCGGTCTCCGCAACGCTTGCCGCGGCCGACCCGGCGACGAGCACCGCCCGCTCCGACTCGTCGACCAACGCGACGTCGCCGACCGCGCGGCCGTCGTCGGCGAGGACGCCTGCGAGCAGACGAACGAATCGGCTCGACATCGCGTCTGCCGTCGACCGGTCGAACAGATCGGTCGCGAACGTCATGATCGCGGACCAGTCCTGATCCGGCTCGCCGGTAGAGATCGTGAGGTTCAGGTCCACCTGCGCAGGCGTATCGGTGATCTCGACGGGTGTCACCGTCATTCCGTTCACCGTGGCCGCCGTCGTCGCCGCATCGATCGGATCGACCGAGAGGATCACTTGGACCAGCGGCGAGAACGCCTCCGAGCGGATCGGATTCATCGCGTCGACGACCGACTCGAACGGGACGTCGGCGTGCGCGAACGCATCGAGATCGCCGTCGCGGACGGCCTCCACGACCTCGCCGAACGGGCGGGAGACGTCGACTTCGGTCCGTAGGACGAGCGTGTTGACGAACATGCCGACCATCGCGTCGAGCGACTGCCTGCCACGACCGCCGATCGGCGACCCGACAGCGATGTCCTCGCCACCGGTGAGGCGCGCGAGGAACACCGCGAAGGCGGCGTGCAGAACCATGAATCGGGTGGCCCCGTGACGTGTCGCGACCTCGTCGATACGCCGCGCGACGTCCGACGGGATATCGAACGTCAGCAGTTCGCCTCGGTGGGTCGCCACCAGTGGCCGCGGGCGGTCGCCCGGGAGATCGATGACATCCGGGACACCGGCCAGTCGATCGCGCCAGAACGCGAGTTGCCCACCGAGTATCGACGCCGGATCGTCTGGTGATCCGAGCACCTCGCGCTGCCACATCGCGTAATCGGCGAACTGCACGTCCAGCGGTGTGAACGTCGGCGCGGAGTCGTTGGTCCGTGCGCCGTATGCAGTGAGCAGATCGGCGGCGAGCGGAGCGAACGACTGCCCGTCGAACGCGATGTGATGTGCCACGAGCGCGAAGGTGGCCTCGTTCGGCCCCGCCTGTAGTAATCGTGCTCGCAGGGGCCACTGCTGCGTCACGTCGAATCCGCGGCGCAAGTCCGAGTCCAGTTCGTCCGCAGACGAGACGATCCGCCAATCGAGCCGTTCGTCGATCGTGTCGGTCGACGCAACCGTCTGGAACGGGAACCCATCGGCGGCGGGGAAGGTGGTCCTCAGCACCTCGTGCCGCGCCACCACGTCGGCGGTCGCAGCTCGCAGTGCGGCGACGTCGATCTCTCCGGACAATGCGAACACTGCCGGGATGTTGTACGTGGGGAGCTCGGGCTCCATCTGGTTGATGAACCACATCCGCTGCTGAGCGAACGACAGCGGAATGCGTTCGGGGCGGGGCTCGACTGGCATGACCGGTGGCAGCGCCGATCCCCGACCGGCGACTGCCGCAGCCAACGCACGCACCGACGGCGCGTCGAACACGTCCCTGATCGACGCCTCGACCCCGAGAGCGTCCGACACCCGCGCCACCAGGCGCATCGCCGACAACGAGTTACCACCGGCATCAAAGAACGACTCCGTGGCCGACACCCGCTCAGTATCGAGCAGCGCTGCGAACACAGCAGCCACTTTCTCCTCGGCCTCGCCCTCGGGCGCCACATACTCCGCTACCTCGATCACCGGCGCAGGCAACGCCTTCCGGTCGACCTTGCCCGACGACGTCAACGGCATCGCATCCATCGGGACCCACACCGAGGGGCGCATGTATCCCGGCAGCGCACCACCGATCCCGTCGCGCACCATGTCCACGCCGACATCGCCCGGCGAGAAATAGCCGACCAACTGCTGACCGCCGGCCGCCTCGAGGACCGACGCAGCCGAATGCACCACACCGGGAACTGCACCGATCGCGGCCTCGACCTCACCGAGTTCCAGACGCTGGCCGCGCAACTTCACCTGGAAGTCGGTGCGTCCCAGATACTCCAACTCCCCCGAGGATGTCCACCGCACCAGATCACCCGTGCGATAGAGCCGCTCACCAGCACTACCCGACGGATCGGCGACGAAACGCTCCGCAGTCAGATCCGGCCGCGCCGCATACCCACGCGCAACCTGGACGCCGCCCAGATACAACTCACCCGGGACGCCCACCGGCACCGGCCGCAACCGCGAGTCGAGCACCACCGTCGACGTGTTCGGCACCGGCCCACCGATCGGAATCACCGACTCGCCGACCCGCACCGCATGCGCCGTGACATCGACCGCGGCCTCAGTCGGGCCGTACAAATTGTGCAACCCCACATCCGGCAGCCTCGTCAACAACGCATCAGCCACCGCAGGCGTCAACGCCTCACCCGAGGCGAACACGTACCGCAACGATTCCAACCCCGCGACACGCTCGCCGAGCACATCGGTGAACGCCGCCAGCATCGACGGCACGAAGTGCATCACCGACACCCGCTCCTCAGCGATCACCTGAGCCAGATACTCCGGATCGCCATGGCGCCCCGGCTCGGCGATCACCAATGGCACTCCGGACATCAACGGCCAGAACAACTCCCACACCGACACATCGAAGGTCGTCGGAGTCTTCTGCAAAACCCGGTCGGCACCAGTGATCGGATACCAGTCGTCCATCCACGCCAGACGATTCAGTACCGCCCGATGCGACACCGTCACACCCTTCGGACGGCCCGTCGAACCCGAGGTGAACAAGGTGTAAGCCGCATCATCAGGATCGAGAGGCGACAGACGGTCCGCGTCCGTGACCGGCACAGCATCATCCACCGCACCCGAGCAGTCCACCGAGAAAATCCGCACCGAGGCACCCGACACAGGCGCCGGAACCGCCGAACGGCCGTCCACCAGGACGACTCGGGCACCCGACGTCGCCAGCGTGTACTGCACCCGCTCAGAAGGAGCATCCGGATCCACCGGGACGAACTGCCCGCCCGCGGCCACCACCGCGTGAATCGCGACCACCATCTCCACCGACCGCGGAATACACACCGCCACAGCCGAATCCGGACCAACACCTACCGCGATCAACTCACGAGCCAGCGCACTCACCCGTGAACCGAACTCGCCGAACGACACACTCCGCCCCGCGAAGACCAACGCCGGATCGTCACGATGACGCTCCACACTCGCCCAGACAGCAGACGCCAACGACCCCGCAGGCACCGGAGCCGCGACACCACGAGCGAACCCATCGACTACCGACCGCTCGGCGGACGACAGCACTTCGACATCGCCGACCGGCGCATACGGGGCTGCGGTGAGTGCATCGAGGAGTGCGACGAACTTCGTCATCATGCCGTCGACCGTCGACGGGTCGAACAGGTCGGTGGCGAAGGTGACTGACCCGGTCCAGTCGTCGTCCTCGGTCGTCGACACCGCGACCGTGAGGTCGACCTGCGACGGCACCGACGGCGATTCGAGTTGCTCCATCTCCAGGCCCGCCACCGAGATGCTGCCGGACCGACCGAGCGACGCGGCCGGATCGAACGACAGCATGACCTGCGCGAGAGGCGCGAAGGCTTCACTCCGGGTGGGACTCACCGCATCGACGACCGCCTCGAACGGCACCTCCACATTCGAGAATGCGTCGAGATCCGTAGATTTGACCGATTCGAGGAGGCCTGCGAACGACACCGTCGGGTCGATCGCCGTACGCAGTACGAGCGTGTTGACGAACATGCCGATCTGGCGGTCGAGAGCGGCCTGCCCACGACCGGCGACGGGAGTCGACACCGCGATGTCGTCGGTGGCAGAGAGTCGTGCGAGGAGAACGGCCAGTGCGGCGTGAGCCACCATGAACGGCGTTCCGCCGTGCGCTGACGCTACCTCGCGCACGCGGGCAGCGACGTCAGCGGGAACGGTGAACTCGCGCTGCGCCCCACGGTACGACGCGACCGCAGGTCGCGGACGGTCCGACGGCAGAGTGAGCACGTCGGGCACGCCGGCGAGTTGCTCGCGCCAGTATGCGAGTTGACCGCCGACCACGGAGTCCGGGTCGGTCACTTCGCCCAGGACCTCGCGCTGCCAGAGCGCGAAATCGGCGAACTGGATATCGAGATCATCGAACTGCGGAGCGCTGTCCGTCAATCGTGCGCTGTAGGCGGCGACGAGGTCACCGATCAGTGGGCCGAGCGATTCACCGTCGGCAGCGATGTGATGCACGACGAGGGCGAAGACGTGCTCGTCCGGTCCCACCGAGATCAGCCGAGCGCGGATGGGCCAGTGCCTGGTCAGGTCGAAGCCGGTGGCGACGGCGGCTTCGACAGCGCCTGCTGCTGATCGAGCGGAGTCACCTGCCGCTGATCGAGCGGAGTCGAGATCGGTCTCGACTCCGCTCGACCAACGGGTCGAAGTCTCGACTCCGCTCGACCGGCGGGCGGAGGTCTCGTCGTCGCGCGGGGTCTCGACTCCGCTCGACCAGCGGGCGGAAGTCTCGTCGTCGCCGGTCGAAAAGAAGTCGAGGCGGGCAGCGACCTCGCCAGCGGGCGCGACCTGCTGGAACGGTTCTCCGTCACGGTCAGGGAAGGTCGTGCGCAGCACCTCGTATCGCTCCACGACGTCGACCAGCGCCCGCCGCAAGGCTTCGGCGTCGAGTGGACCGGTCAATCGTAGAACGGCGGGAATGTTGTATGTGCCTGCCGCGGTGTCGAAGCGGTTGATGAACCACATCCGCTGCTGAGCGAACGACAGCGGGACTCGGTCGGGACGCGGGTCGACCTTGGAGATCGGCGCCAGCGCATGCGTCGTCGTCGCGCGTGCACGCATCGCGAGTCCGCGCACAGTCGGGGCCTCGAACAGATCGCGCAGATTCAGGTCGACATCGAGTGCCTCACACGCCTGACCGATGATCTTGGCGGCAAGCAACGAGTTGCCGCCGATGTCGAACACCGACTCGATCGTGCTGACTTCATCGACGCCGAGAGCTTCGGCGAAGATCGCGGCCAGCGTCGCTTCCACGTCGTTCTCTGGAGCGACGTACTGGACGGTCGCAGTGGCCACCGGCTCCGGCAGAGCCTTCCGATCTAGCTTTCCGTTGACGTTCAGCGGGAGCTGATCGAGCACCATGATGACGTCGGGAACCATGTAGTCCGGAACCTTCGTCGCCGCGAATCGCCTGATCTCCGCGACGTCCAACTCAGTCCCGTCTGCGGCTGCTCCCACGACGTACCCGACGAGTTGGTCGGGGAAGCCTTCGCGCTCAGCGATAGCTGCCGCTGCGGCGTTGACACCGTCGGCGGCCAGAATTCCGGCCTCGACCTCACCCAACTCGATGCGATATCCGCGTAGCTTCACCTGACCGTCGGCGCGCCCGAGGAACTCGAGACTTCCGTCGCGGAGCATCGCGACGTCGCCGGACTGGTACATCCGACTACCGGGTGCACCGAACGGATCAGCGACGAATCGAGCCGCGTTGAGTTCGAACCGGCCTGCGTATCCACGAGCCAACTGATCGCCCGCGAGGTAGAGGTCGCCGGGCACCCCGTCCGGCACTCGGACGAGTCGCGAGTCCAGCACGTACACGTGTGACCCGCTCAGCGGCAGTCCGACATCGCTGGCATCCGTCGCCGCGACGAAATCGGGGGTCAGAACCCGCCGCGTCATGTAGACGGTCGCTTCGGTCGGCCCGTACATGTTGTTGAGTTCCGGGCCGTCATCGCCGTCGAACTCGCGTCGATCGGCATACCACCGTCGCACCTGCGCGAAATCGAGAGCCTCGCCGACGAAGATCATGGACCGGACGGTCGGTGACAGAGTGCCCTTCGCCGGGGGACGAAGCGCACCGGCCAATTGGTAGAACGCCGACGGCGTCAGATTGACGACGGTCACCTGTTCCCGATGCAGGACCTCGGCGAACACGTCAGGAGAGCGCGTCGTGAGGAAGTCGAGGACCACGAGCCGGCCACCGAACGACAACGCCACCCAGATCTCGCCGACCGACACGTCGAATGCGTACGACTGGAACATCGACCACACGTCATCCGACGAGTAGTCATACTCCACGTTCATCGCCGACAGCAGGGCGACCACGTCGGCGTTCGTCACCACGACGCCCTTCGGACGACCGGTCGAACCCGAGGTATACATGACATACGCCGGATGCGAACCGTCGATCCGGTCCGGAATTCGCCTGCGCAACTCGTCCGTGGCGAGCGCACTCTGCGCTGCCACCGTCGCGAAGTCGGCGTTCAGTGCAGTCCAGTCGGACGCTGTGCCCTCGTCGGTGATAACCAGGACCGGCTTCGCGTCGTCGACGACCGATGCCAGACGGTCGATCGGGTGCGACCGGTCCAACGGCAGGTACGCCGCGCCGGTCTTGACGACACCTAGAAGTGCGACGATCAGTTCGGCCGTCCGCGGCAGTGCGATACCGACCAATTTCTCGGGCCCGGCGCCCGCCGCGATCAGGCCTGCTGCGAGCAGGTCAGACTGCTCGTCGAGTTCGGCATACGTGAGCCGCGCACCGTCCATGTCGGTGAGCGCGACGCTGTCTCCCATATGCGATGCGGCCGCACGGAAGATTCCGGCCAACGATCCGACGTCAGACGATCCGAGCACACCGAGTGCGTCCGTGCGCAGTCGTTCGACCACTGCGCTCGTCTCGACCGCGACCTGTGCTGCAGGCAGGTCCCGTTTCGGTCCCAGCGCGGTGATCGCGGCCCCGACAGCGACGTCGGGATCGATACCTTGCGCTGCGAGCACTCCCGCCGTTGCGGACACTTGCGCATTCAGCACCGAATACGCCACGGGTCCGGCGGCCCCGGCGAACGCCACCCTACCCGGATCGACCTTCGCGACGAACGCAATCAGATCCACGGTTGCGGGGCGCTTTCCCCACGTCCGTGCGAATGCGTCAGCAGTCTCGGTACCCAACATCGTGTGAATCAGTTCCTTCAATCGCGGACGTAAGGAGACTTATTGGTATGGGCTCCAGCCGTATCACGAATCTGCTGAAGCACGTCGCCGAGCCCGTCAGGGCCGGCCGCAGCTAGATCAGCGGCCAGTCCCATCAGCGCGGTGACGAGCGCGGAATCGGCGTCGGGAAGTACTGCGGCCATCGCTGTGACCGTCGCCGACAGCGAGCCGAAGCTTACGGACGCCCCGCCATAGGTGAAGGCCATAGCATCGGGCGCAGCCGCCGCCGCTTCGTCGATGATAGTCGGCAGCGGAATGACTTCTTCAGCAGCACTGTCCGCGTCGGCGAGCCGATCGGATTGCGTCGCGATAGAGATATCGGCCACCAGGATTTCCGGATTGTCGACCACCGACTCGAGAATCTGAACGAATCGTTCCGCGTATCTCTCGATCGTCTTCTCGTCGAACAATTCCGTTGCGTACACGAATCCGGCCCGCATCGGCGCACCTGCCACGCGGTCCCCGAGCACAGTCGGGTCGTTCGGATACATCGCCAACTGGAGATCGACTTTCGCCGAAGTGAGAGCATCGGGGACCGAACGGATCGCGAGTCCGCCGATCTCCACCTTCGGAAACTCGAGATTCTGGAACCAGAGCATCGCTTGGAAGACTGGATTGTATGACCGTGTCCGCGGCGCATCGACGGCCTGCACCACGGACTCGAATGCGACGTCAGCATGTGCCATATCGTCCATGTCCTCGACGCGAACCCTGTCGATCAGCGCACTGAACGATTCTCCACCGGTCACTGTGGTCCGCAAAGCCAGACTATTGACGAACATCCCGACGAGATCAGCCACCGCAGGTTCGTTCCGCCCGGCGTATGGAATCCCGACGACCACGTCGGAGCTGCCACTCATCCGAGACAGAAGGACGGCGAATGCCGAGTGAACGACGACGAAGAGCGTCGTCCCTTGCGCATGGGCGAGTGCTTCGAGTCGCCCGGTGAGCTCTGCCGAGATCTCGAATACCACTTCAGATCCGTCGTACGACGGCGTCGGGGGCCGTGGGCGGTCTGTCGGCAGCGCCAAGAGGTCCGGCGCACCAGAGAGTCGACGCCGCCAGTACTCGAGTTGACGATCTCGTTCGGTTGTGCCCTCGGAGTCCTCGGCGGCCAGCCATTCCTGCTGCCACATCGCAAAGTCGGCGTACTGGATCTGCAAGGGTGCCCACGCCGGTGCCCGGCCCGCCGACCTCGCAGCAGCCGCGGTCAAGAAATCTTCAGCAAGTGGCCGTATCGATGAACCGTCAGCAGTGATGTGGTGCATGACGAAGACGATCAGGTATTCCTCAGCTGACACGCGAAGCAGCCCGATCCGCACCGGAACCTCAGCAGTCAGGTCGAAGCCACGATCCATCACAGCGGCGACTGCGTCGAGCGACTTGCCCTCGACGTCGACCGGGTCGAGGTCCAGAGCCGACAACACTTCTGCCGCCGAAGTCAGCCTCGACACGGGCTCACCGCTGATCATCGGATAGACGGCCCGCAACGATTCTTGACGTTCGATCAGGTCTCCGACGGCGGCTTTGAACATGGCTACGTCCAAAGCACCGGAGACCCGAAGGGCAAACGCGATGTTGTACGCGGAGGACTCCGGATCCGCGCTGTTCAGGAGCCACATTCCGCGCTGCACCTCAGAAAGAGGCACGAGGTCGGGTCGTGGTCGGCTGACGAGTGCCGGCACATCGGCCACGATCGGCGCGGTGGCCAGAAAAGAGGCTAGCGCGGAAGCCGTCGGATTCGCGAAGATATCCCGCAATGCAATGCGCCTACCCCGCAACTTGGTCAGGCGAGCCGCCACGCTGACCGCAGACAGCGAGTTCCCGCCCAACTCGAAGAAGCTCTCCGAGACGCTGACCCGATCAACACGGAGCTCGGTCGCGAAGACTTCCGCGACCAGACGTTCGGAGTCGTTGCGCGGCGCGACGAAATCATGTCCCGCGTCGAAGTCGACGGGCGGCAAGGACGACCGGTCGATTTTCCCCACGGCGTTGATGACGAAACTCTCGACCGGCACCACCGTATGCGGGACCATGTGTCCGGGCAGGAGGTCCATCGCGAAACTGCGGATCTCTGCTGGGTCGATCGGAGTCACGCTCCGAGGCGTGACGTACGAGACGAGAACCGTGTCGCCGACAGGTCCCGGCATTCCGACAGTCAGGGCGGCAGCCACCGCACGGTGTGTGGTCAAGGCACCGTCCACCTCGCCCGGCTCCACGCGCATCCCTCTGATCTTGAGCTGAAAGTCGGTACGGCCCAGGTAGCGGAGACCGCCACCGGGAAGATTCATCACCCGGTCACCGGTCCGATACATCCGCGTCCCGGCCGCTCCGAACGGTGCCGGCACAAAACGTGCTGCTGTGAGGTCGGGGCGCCCCAAGTAACCGAGGGCCAACTGCTCCCCGGTCAAATACAACTCGCCGGGCACTCCGACTGGAACCGGGCGTAAAGCACTGCCGAGCACCAGTGCGCCGACTCCCGCGACGGGCTCACCGATCGTGACCTCCTCGCCGACGCCGATCGGCCCTGCCGCCGTCGCCCAGATGGTCGATTCAGTCGGCCCGTAGAGATTGAAGAAGTCGCGACCGGCGTCCGCCCACCGTTCCACCAGTTCGGGTGGGCAGGCCTCGCCGACGCTGACCAGCGTCCCCAGGTCCGGCAACGTGTCCGGGCTGAGTCCGGCCATGACCGACGGCGTCATCACCGTATGCGTCACCCGCTGCTTGTTGATCACCTCGACCAGCTCGTCGCCCGCGAACACGTCGGGTGCCGTCACGACGAGCGCCGCACCGCTGCACAACGCCATCGTTATCTCGAAGATCGACGCGTCGAAACTCGGAGCAGCCACCTGAAGCACCCGACTCGTATCGTCGAGGCGGAGGATCGATCGTTGATTGGCAGCCATGTTGGCCAGGCCGCGGTGACTGACCACCGTCGCCTTCGGTTTGCCGGTGGATCCCGACGTATAGATCAGGTACGCGACGTCATCTACCCGAGGTGTGCGCCCCAATTCGTCATCGGCGATCGGCCCTGCCGGCCGACCCGCGACGACGGCGGCGTCGACACTGATCCAGTCGATGGTGCCGAACGTTTCGGTCCCGACGCCGAGTACCGCGCCGCTGTCCTCAAGGATCTCGACCCGTCGTTCGTCGGGCAGATTCGGATCGACGTTGACGAACGCCGCGCCCGCTTTGCTGATCGCTACCATCGCGAGCACCGCTGCCACACTCCGGCCAGTACCGACTGCCACAACCTGGCCGGTACTGACCCCGGCCGCGAGTAGTTCCCTCGCCAGACGGTTCGCGGCGGCATCGAACTCGGCCCGAGTCAATGCGGTCTTGCTGTCCTGGACACCACCGGGGTTCTGCGATCCGTGCAGGTCCCACAACTCGCCGAGCGTAACGGGGCTAGCGGCAGGGGTCGGTGCGGCCGTCAACTCCGCGAAAGAATCGCGGCCGACGATATCGAGCCTGCCGACCGGTGTTTCGGGCGCGCTCCGTGTGAACTGATCAAGGACCCGCAAAACGGCCCGACCGAACCATGACGCTGTCGACTCGTCAAAAAGGTCCGTAGCGTACGAGATCTCGAAGTCGAGATGTTCGTCGTTGTCGATGACCGCCACCGATACGTCATATTTCGCTGCAGGCACTCGCGCATCGACGAGCTCGAAGCCTGTCGAATCGTCACGTAATGCGCTGGTAGTGTCCGCGAGCATCGTGAGGCCAACCTGGAACAGCGGGGTGTGTGCCGCCGACCGCGCTGGGGCCAGTTCTTCCACGACGCGTTCGAACGGCACTGTCGCATGTGCCATCGCGCGGGCCCGAGTGCGGTGTGCGTCGGCGAGCAGTTCCGTCAGGCTCGATCCATCAGGTACGGAGGTTCGCAAGACGACGGTGTCGACGAACATGCCGACCAGTTGCGCCAAACGATCGTCTCGACGCCCGTCGACGGCGACGCCGACCGCGACGTCATCGGTTCCACTGCACCGGGACAGGACCAGTGCGACGGCAGCGTGGATCACCGAGAACGTGGTCACTGCTGCCGCTTTCGCAAGATCGCGAACCGCACCGGTGAGCACCGGATCGGCGACGAGGTCGACATACGCGCCTCGTCCGCTGGCGACGGCGGGGCGAGGACGGTCCGTAGGGAGCGGCAACAACTCGGGCAGCCCGCCTAGTTCCGAGCGCCAGAACGACAGATCGGCGGTGACTGTGTCGCTGCCCTCGCCAGAAAGATGCTGGTGCTGCCACAACGCGTAGTCGGCATACTGCAACGCCTCCGGATCTCGTACAGGCGCTCGGCCAGACCTACGCTCGGCGTACGCCGCCGTCAGATCGGCGATCAACGGAACCAACGAGTAGCCGTCTGCCGCGATGTGGTGAATCACCACGACGAGGATGTGCTCGCGACCTTCGAGCACGAGACGACAACGAAAAGGTGCCTCGGCTGTGAGATCGAATCCGCTCGCGGCGATCGTGTCGACTGCGGCCTGCGCATCGTCGGTGTGGATAGGAGTCAGATCGATCGCATCATCCATCGAATCCACGTCACCGACAGTTTGAACTTGCTCACCGTCGTCAAGGACATCGAACGTCGTCCGCAGAATCTCGTGGCGGTCGACCACATCGCGCACTGCAGCGGAGAGCGCGGTGACATCCACGTCGGTGCCCAGGCGGACCGCGCCCGGCATGTTGTAAGTAGACGCGGCCGGATCGATCTGGTTGACCAACCACAACCGCGACTGAGCTGTCGACAGCGGAATCCGATCGGGCCGCGGGCTCACATGGATCAGGGGCGACTGCGAATCGTGGTCGGCGTGCGCGGCACCTGCAGCGAGCTCGGAGAGATCTGTCGCATCGAAGACATCGGCCAATCGAAGATCCAGACCCAGTCCATCGCGTGCCCTCGTCACGAGACGAGCAGCCACCAGCGAGTTGCCACCGAGTTCGAACAGATTGTCCCGACGCCCAACCCGATCGATTCCGACCAGTTCAGCGATGATTCCGGCGAGTTGAACCTCGATCTCCGACTGCGGAGCCTCGTATTCCGCCGAGTGCATCTCGGGAACCGGCAGAGCGCGCCGATCTGTCTTACCAGAGGAGTTGATCGGGAAGTCGTCGAGTACGACGATCGCCGACGGCACCATGTGCGACGGCAGACGGCGCCGCGACCAGGCGAGCAGCTCGGGCTCGTCCGGCTTCGGGTCGGTGGCCCGCACGTACGCAACGAGCGTGGGCACGGCCGCCAGGTCGTCCCGCACCATCGCGACCGCCGCATCGACGCTTTGGTGATCGACCAACACCGACTCGACTTCGCCGAGTTCCACCCGCTGCCCGCGGATCTTGACCTGGAAGTCGGTGCGACCGAGGTATTCGAGTTCCCCATTGATGTTCCAGCGCACGAGGTCGCCGGTGCGATACATCCGCGCGCCCGCCACGTCGTCGCCCAAAGCAGCGACGAAGCGCTCACCGGTGAGACTCGGTCGACCGATGTACCCGTGGGCCAGTTGGACTCCAGCGAGATAGAGCTCGCCCGGCGCACCTGGCGGGACCGGCGTCAGACGGTCATCGAGTACGAGGGCGCGGGTGTTCGGAACCGGGGAGCCGATCGGCGGCATCGTCTCCCCAAACCGGACCCGGTGCTCGGTGACGTCGACGGCCGCCTCGGTCGGTCCGTACAGGTTGACCAAGTCGACCTCGGGCGCACCGAGAAGCATTCGGTCCGCTGCATTACCGGTCAGCGCCTCCCCCGAGGTGAACACGCGCCGCAGCCTGCTCGGGAAAAGCTCCTCGCCGGTCTGCCGTCCGGCTCGGTCATCGAGGTAGACGTCGAGCATCGACGGAACGAAGTGGACGACCGTGACGTCCTCGACTTCCATCAGTTCGCGTAAGTATCCCGGGTCTCGGTGACCGTCGGGTCGCGCGATGACCATGCGTGCTCCGACCGCCAGCGGCCAGAACAGTTCCCACACCGAGACATCGAACGTGAACGGTGTCTTATACATCACCGCATCGTCTGCGGCGAGCGGGTAGTGCTCGTCGGTCCATGCCAGACGGTTCATCACCGCGTCGTGCGGTACCTCGACGCCCTTCGGCGTACCTGTGGACCCGGAGGTGAAGATGACGTATGCAGGTGCGTTGGCCGCAAGTGGCGCGGTATCGACGGGATCGAGTCCAGTCGCGTCGTCACGCTCGAAATACTCGGCGTCGAATACCAGCCTCGCACCTGCGGCGTTGGCGACGAGATCTCGCCGGTCCTGTGGGTGAGACGGATCAACCGGAACATACGCGGCCCCGACGGTGAGTACGGCGTAGACCGCGGCGAGCTGGCCGAACCCACGGGCCATCGAGACGATGACTCGGTCTCCGGCACGCACGCCGTCGCGGACGAGCCGTGCAGCATGCCTGCGGCGCGCCGCGTCGAACTCGGCGTACGTCCACGTCTCGTTTCCGAAAGTCAGGGCGTGCGCATCCGGGTGTTCGCGGACCTGCCGTTCGAATCCGTCGAGCAGGTGCGCACCGAAGGCAGAGTAGTCGCGCACTGCACCGCGCTCCGCGGACTGGATCGACGCACGGTCCGCAGCGGTTCGCAATTCCACCTCTCCGAGCGGGCGATCGGGGTCATCGAGCAGGCGCTCGAAGAACTCGAGGAACCGTGCGACGTGGATATCGAGTTCGTCCTGGGTGTACAGGTGCGGGTTGCCATGCAGATCGACGAACACCGGTGCGTTCGGGCTCGCCTGGTAGAGATTGACCCGCAGATCTTCCAGGATTCCCGATGCCAGGATGTGGTACTCCACATCGGCGCCCGCAATCTCGATCGGACGGTCGAAGAACACCATGTTGACGATCGGACCGAACGATGCGGTCGCGGCGTCACGCAAGCCGGCATCGAGGCGGATGTCCTCGAACCGGTACCGCTGATGGCGCAGCACACCGGTGAGTTCGAGTTGAATCTGGGCGACCAACTCGGGGAACGTCAGTTCGCTCGGCCGAGTCGCCCTGACTGGCAGCATGTTCGACACCATTCCGCCGGCCCGCTTCACCTTCGCGGTGGCGCGTCCTGTCACCGGAACACTGAGGACGACCTCATCGGAATCTGTCATTCGCGACAAGTAGGCGGAGAACCCAGAGGTCAAGAGCGCTGGCAGCGAACTACCCATCGCCGACGCGAGTTCGGCCAATCGGCGTTGGAAATCGTCGGTGAGCCGGCGTCCGGCCACCAGGTTCTTGGGCGACAACGGCGCCGTGGCCGCGTGCTGGGCGAGCGTCACTCGCTCGGGCAGATCCGCAGCCCGCTTCACCCAGTATTCGCGATCCCGCTCGCGACGCGTCCCCGAGGTATATGCGGCATCGTCCGCCACGAGCTCCGCCAACTCGGCATGCGGTTTGACGGCGACGTCGTCCCCAGCCAAGGCAGCGTTGTAACGGTCGACCAGCCAGAGGACGTTGTTGAGGGCAGCTACCCCGTCCATCAGAAGGTGATGTCCGCGGAGATACCAGAACACCCGATCGTCGGCGACGCGCAGCAGTCCCGCACGCGCCAGCGGCACGCGTGCGAGGAGATCTACCGGCCGACGGTAATCAGTGTTCATCCAATCCTCTGCAGCCGCCACCGGGTCTTCATGGCTGCGGAAATCGATGTGCTCGAGTGTGAACGGAAGTGAGAAATCAATGGTCTGCATCAACTCGCCGTCGTTGTCGACGAGTCGGGTGAATGCGCTCTGAAGTTCCCGGGCGCTCTCGTGGTGTATCGAGTCGAACAAGTCAACGTCGAGGCGCCGGTCGACGTCGCGGATGTCGAGGTACTGGGCGACGTTCACCGAGTAGTCCGGCGACATGTTCTCGGCGAACCACATGCCGCGCTGGGCGGCGGTCAACGGCAGCCATTGCTGCTCGTCAGATCCGCTGCTCAACTCACTCATTACCGTTCATGCCTTTCGCTCGTGCGCTGGTGCACTGCCCGCCGTCCGACAACTCGGACGCGTCCCCACGGATATCGACTCCGCAGACCTCACTGTTTCATTGAGACTCTCCTCTCCTAGCCTCCCACTCTCAGGCCATATGCATAGCGACAGTTGACCGACCGACGCTGACGATGATCGTTCACCTACTCGTCGCCGCCTTCCGGTAACCGACGAGCGCAGGGTAAATGCTTGCACCGACAAAGACTGCAGCCCAGATCATCACCTTGATCAGATCCATCGTGATCGGCCCGCCGATGGCAAAAGCCCGCATCAAATCGATCGCGGGCGTCATCGGCTGATTCGCCACGATCGGCTGAAGCCAACCGGGATACGCATCAATCGGCGAGAAACCCGAGTTGAAGAACATGAGCACGCTCATCAGCAGACCGAGATACTGAACCAGTGGAGCGCCAGGTGGCGCATTCACAGAGATGGCCAATACGAACACCGCGTACGCAGCACCGAACAGCACGGCCACCACGACGAGCCCGATCGCAGGAAGGATCCCCTCCGAGAATCGGAAGCCCAGCGCGTAGCCGACCGTAAGCAAGATCAGTGTCAGGACGAAAATTCGGGCCATCTCTGCCACGACTCGGGACGAGAGGTCGGCAGCACGGTGGATGGGAAGCACGTAGAGTCGTGCGAGTAGCCCGGTGGTGCGCTCCTTGTTCAGCCTGACCGCCGACACCATCGACCCACCCATCGCGCCGATGATGATCATCAACGGTACCGTCCCGTACAGGCTGTCCTGACCAGTCGCGTTGCCGATCGAATCGCCGAGAACCACCTTGAGAAGCACCATCGAGATCGCGGGGATGATCAACGACTGCAACACCGTCGGCACATTCCGGACGTAGACGAGAATCTGCCGCCACGTCAGCACCCTGGTGTGCTCGAACCACGCTCCGACCGACCGTTCAGAGACCGTATGATCCACGACAGTGGTCTCGGAGACGCGTTCGGCCTCCACTGCTTCGGTGCTCATCGGGTCCGCGCCTTCCGTGTTCCCGCCGTCAGCGTCATCAGAGCAACGATGCCGATACCGATACACCAATACACCGTCGGTGCAGCGACAGACCAACTGAGCGACTCACGCGAGTCGGCTACCCGCATCACGTTAACGAACTGGGAGATCGGCTGGTTGCGAGCAAATGGCTGGATCCAGTCCGGGAAGCGCGCTTCGGGGACGAATCCAGTCGACACCATCCCCAGGATCATCGTCGGCAAGCCGAGGATCTGACTCGTCGCCTCTGGGCTGCCTGCGACGAGGCCCAAGCCGTCCGACAGCAATGCGAGCAACAACCCAATCACCAGGGTGATCCCCAGCAAGGTGACTGTGCCCCAGATGCCGCCGTCGGCCCGCCACCCGATGATCAGGCAGGCGACGACGCCGCAGACCATCGACACGAGGAGAAGCGCGAGGTTCGTCGCCGAACGAGCGAGGAGTGGCACCCATTCCGGCATCGGCAAAACGCGGAATCGGGTATTGATTCCCCGACTGACGTCGAAAGCCGAGCGCATTGCCGCCGAGGTCGCAGCGAAACTCATCGCTTGCAGCAGGATGATGGGCATCAGGAACTGCCCATAGTTCATCCCGCCAGCATCCATGACCTTGCGCAGCGGCAGGTAGAAGCAGACCGCGAGAAACGCAGGCGCGATGAACGCGAACACGAACTCGCCGTTCCGCAGCACCTTCAGCAGCCCGCGGGACGTCAGCGTCCACCACTGTCGGACAGTGCGCACACCGGCGGGCACTGCGACGGCATCGAGCGGACGAATTCCCGAATCGGCCGTCACGGGCCACCGTCGCCTGCAGGCAGCGTGGACTTGATGTGATCGGCAAGGGAATCGCCGTCACGGTCGAACAGCGTCAGTCCGGTGTCGTCCTTCGGCTTCTCAGTCAGCGAGAGAAACACCTCGTCCAACGACGGGCGGCGCAGCGCGATGTCAGCGAGCGGTATCTTCGCTGCCTCCGTACGACGCATCACCTCGGCCAAGGTCTCCGGACCGTTCGGTGCAGGCACCGACACCGTCGACACATCGAGACTCGTGTCGGCGGCGGCCTCGTCGCCGATCAGATCACGCAGACGAGCACGCAGCCGGGGAAGGTACGCCGGATGGGCGGGCGTCACTTCGCAGTACGCCGCACCGGTCGCCGCCTTCAGTTCGCTCGACGTGCCCTCGGCGATCACGCGACCGGCGTCGATTACGACGATGTTGTCCGAGAGCACGTCGGCTTCTTCGAGGTACTGAGTGGTCAACAGGATGGTGACGCCGTCGTCGCGCAGCTTGTCGACCAGGTTCCAGACATCCTGACGACTCCGCGGGTCCAGCCCCGTGGTGGGCTCGTCGAGGAACACCACTTCCGGTGACGTGACGAGACCACATGCGATATCGATACGACGCCGCATACCGCCCGAATACTGCCCGACTCGTTTCCCCGCGGCCTCCACGAGGGAGAAGTCTTCGAGCAGTTCGTCGGCGCGCGCCGCGGCCTTCTTCTTCGGCAGACCCAATAGGCGCCCGAACAGAATCAAGTTCTCTCGTCCGGTCAGCGACTCGTCGAGCGCAGCGAACTGGCCGGTCAACATGATCGAGGTTCGCACGCCGGCGGGATTCTCGACGACGTCGTGACCCGCGACAACCGCGCTCCCTTTGTCCGGAGCCAGCAGTGTGCACAGCATATTGACGGTCGTGGTCTTACCCGCGCCGTTCGGTCCGAGCAGCGCGACAATCGTCCCCTTCGGGACTCGAAAGCTCACATCGTCGACGGCAACGAAATCACCGAATGATTTATGGAGGTGGCTCGCCACAATCGCAGGACCGGCACCGTCCTCGGGCTCGAGATCCGTCTGTGAGACAGCAGCGAACGCCACCGTGCTCGCCGCCGCCAGCCGCTGTTCGTGTTCGGAGACGAACGGCACAAGCTGCTCTGCCTCGTCGGGCGCTTCCGCCGGAGCGAGATCGTCCGGCTCGACCGGTGCCTCAGGTGCGGGGGCCGGTGCCATCACGTCCCACGCTGCGTGACGTGGGCCGCGTGGCGCCTGGGTCGCGGCGTACCGGGCGTTCTGCGGAAGCCGATGGCTGCTGGTGGCAGTTCCCGTACTGTTCAGAGCCTCCGGCGCGCTACGACGGTCATCCGAGTCCCCTCGCCAGCGCCCGAACCGGCGGGTCGCAACAGACTCGTCAGAAGCACGCTCATCAGTCCGGGCAACCGGCAGCGGAGCACCGCGAGACGCGTCTTCCGCCTGAGGAGCACCACCACTCACATCACGCGGCGACCATGACCCGACCGCGCGCTGCGCGGGATTCTCATGACCGCTCGAAACACTGGCTGCCGGACTCCGGTCCTGCGGAGCGGACGACAGGTCGTCGCGCCACGCGCGTAGTTCACGAAGGATTGGGTCGTCGTCCGGGACCCACGGCATCGTGTCCTGGAGGGGGTCGGTCTCACGCCCACGTCCCGGAGTCTGACCACCGGCATCGGCGGCACTTCCGGCAGGGTCTGGCATGTGACGATCCCTCTCCTTCGCTCTTCTACGTTCAGCCGACAAGTTTTACTACCCTCCGACTATCGCTCACAACCTGGAAGGTGTTTCACGATAGGACCAGTTCAGGGTCGGATCGTGATCCGGCCTCACGAGCCGCCCCACGTGTACGGGATTCGAATTCTATTGTTATGCAATATATTTCGGGCAAAATTGCGCCAGATTCGATTCACAAGCTCAGCCGAACGCCACGCATGTCCGATGTTATATGACACATCTCTAGAAAACCCCGTCGACATTCATGTGACGCAGTGTCGATCAATCGATCAATATTTTGAGGAGAATGTGCGGTATATACGGTCGACGTCACTCTCGCGTGAAACCTCCTGAAATGGAAAAGATCGCCCTCCCGAACCCGGGAAGGGCGATCTTCGTTGTCGCAGAGTCAGGCGGCGGGAAGCCCACCGCGTGAACTCCCTCGAGCGCTCCTCAGACCTTCCATCCTTCGGACTGCCGCCACCGCTCCCACAGCCGGGCGAACACTCCATCGCTGTCCAGGAGGTTCTGTATCCCGCCGGCCTCGGCGATCCGTCCGTCCTCGAGCACGATGACTCGGTCGGCCAAGGCCACCAGCGCGGGCCGGTGGGTCACCACCACGATGGTCCGCGTGCCGCGCTCGTCGGCCAAGGCGTCCACCACAGCGCGTTCGGTGATGGCATCGAGGGCCGACGTCGCTTCGTCGACCATGAGCAGCGGTGCGCGCTTAGCCAAGGCGCGGGCCAAGCCGACGCGCTGCCGCTCACCGCCGGAGAGGGCGTTACCGGCCTCGCCCACCCTGGTGTCCCAGCCGTGCGGCAAGGCGTCGAGTGTCTCGGTGAGGGCAGCCCGCTCCGCAAGAGCGTCCAGATTCGCGCTGCGGTCCAGATCGACGTTCTGCCGCAGCGTGCCCGGACGCAACTCCGTAGCCTGAAAGACCATGGAAGTGGCAGCAAGGCGCTCGGCGGCCGACGTCTCCCGGCCGCCGATGAGCACTCTTCCGCTGGTCGGCTCGCGCAGCCCGGTGAGCACGTCGAGCAGCGTCGACTTACCCGATCCTGACGCCCCCACGATCACCGTGGTGCTGCCTGCGGGCAACTGCAGGTCGACCTCGTGCAGTGCCCTGGTCCCGTCCGGGTAGTCGAAGGCCACCTGCTCCAGCGCCACATCAACGGATCCGTCGACGCCGGCACCGGCCCCTGCCTCACTTAGCCGGTCAGAGGCCTCGCCGCGGGTCGCCAGTCCCCGCAGATCGGCGAGCACTCGCTCGGCCATCGCCATCGGGACCGACATCAACGACAGCGAGCTCGTGCTCTCGACGATGCGCAGCAGCACAACGATCATCGCTGCCGCGGTGACTCCGGAGATCTCGTCGTTGAGATAGAGCGCTGCCGTAGCGACGCCGAACGCCAACAGAACCACCTGTTGCACCACCGCGAACAGCGTCTCCCCCGACACGTCCCAGGCAAGCAGACGCAACCCACTGCGGCGGCGCTGATCGAGCACCGCGTCCATCGTCCCCGTGCCTGCACCGGAACCGCGCAGCGTCGGCTGCGCCCACGCGAACTCCAGGACCTTCTCGTCCAGTTCACGACCGGACTCGGCGTAGATCTCCTCCGAATGGGCGACGGCCCGGCGGCTGGCCCACAATGCGCCGAACAGCACGACGCCGCACACCAAGGCCACCAGCGCCAACTGCCATGAGACGGCCAGCAGCGCCAGGGCCAGGAACGGAACCATCAGCACGGCCCGGATGAGCGGTGACCCGAGCAGGACCACCGACGACACCGAATCGACGCCGCCGCGGCTCACCAGATCCCGGAGCTTGCTCGCCTTAGCCGAGTGCAGGTCGGACGGGTCGAGCCGGCGGATACCTGTCACACCGACGGACTCGGCCTGGTACATCAGCGCCAGGCCCAGCCGGAGCCCTGCGCGGGCGGCGAACACGTCGAACGCCCACACCACGACTAACAGTCCGATGAGGAGACCGACCCACCCCCAGGCGTCGGCGGGATTCTCCCCGAACAACGAACGCAACAGCGGCACCAACGTGATCGTCGCGCCGGCCTGCACTGCGGTCGATACGGCCGACAACGCCACGAACGTGATCCGATCGCCCCGTGCGCGTGGACCGGTCACCGCCGCCAGATCCGAGTAGATCATCGAACCGCCTCCATCGCGCGACCGTGCATTCGGGCATATAGCCCGCCGGCGTTTTCGAGCTCCTCCCTGCGGCCCCGCTCGACGATGCGTCCGCCGTCGACGACGACGATCTGATCGGCGTCGGCCACGGTGTGCAGTCGGTGCGCGATCACCAGCACAGTCCGATCCTCGAGGAGCCGAGAGATGCCCTGGCGGACCTCCCATTCCGAATCCGGATCGGCCGCTGCGGTCGCCTCGTCGAGAACCACCACCCGTGGATCGCCGAGCATCGCCCGTGCGATGGAGAGTCGCTGCCGCTGCCCGCCGGACAGGCTGTCGCGGTCGATGATCGTCTCGTATCCGTGCGGAAGCTCTGCGATCACCTCGTGGATGTAGGCCGCGCGCGCCGCTTCGACGATCTCCTCGCGGGGCGTGTCCGGGCGGCCAAGTGCGATGTTCTCCGCCACTGTGCCGCGGACGATCTGTACGTCCTGCAAGACGGTGGCGATCTGCGGCCGCAAGGTCTCCTCGTCGTAGCCTCGCAAGTCGATCCCGTCCAACAACACCGCGCCGCTGTCCGGATCCCACAACCGCGCTGCCAACGCCGCGAGCGTCGACTTGCCTGCACCGGACGGGCCGACGATCGCGGTGGTGCTGCCCGCAGGCAGATCCAGACTGATCCCGCTGACCACCGGCTGGCCCGGGGCGTAACCGAAACTGACGTCATCGAAGCGCATCGACGCCGGGCCGGTGCCCGCGGTGCGCACCGGGTCGTCATGGCCCCGCAGCTCGCGAGTCGTCAACAGCAGATCCAGCCCGGACTTGGCGGAGAAGCCTTCCCGCAGCCCGTTGGCCGCGAACGAGACGGCGAGCAGACGGTCGCCGAACGAGGTGCCCAGAATCAGGAAGGGCAGGATCGATGCGGCCGGCATCGAGTCGGTGGTGATCAACGCGGTTCCGACCACGGCGACCAACACCATCGACGTCATCGGCCGGGTGAGCAGGATCATGAACGTCTTCAAGTCGATGGTGTCGTGCTGCCACGTCCGCATGAAGTCGTTCATCTCCCGCGCTTGCCTGGGCAGGTCGACCGTCGCGGAATCGCCGAACACCCGGCTCATCGGCTGCGCCGTGATGTACCGCTCGGCTTCGCCCGGGAGCACGGCGTTGTACCGCAGCATCTGCGTCATCCGCTCCCGGTCGCCTGCGCTCATGCGCACCATGATCACGATGTACACCACGATCGGGACCAGCAGCACCAACGCGAGGGCCCAGTCGACCGAGAAGAGGTACCCCAGGATCGCCAGCGGTGTGACGACCGCTGTCACCAGGTCGACCATCGCGTGCGTCACCAGATAGTGCAAAGAGTTGACGTCGTCCTGCGCGAGTTTGCGGATCTCCCCGGCACGACGACCCGCGAACCAGCCCAGCGGCAACCGGGTGAACTTCTCCAAGACCTTGCGACGCAGGGCGGCAGCGAACACCTGGTCGTACAGATGCAACCCGATCATCAGCACCGTCGAGCCGACCAAACCGGCAGCCAGCACGATCACCGCGGCGATCCCGAGCCCGGTCAGGTCGGAGCGCTCGGCGCCCTCGGTGAACCGTCGAGCCACCTCGGCGAAGAGGATCAGCGGGACCACAGTCGCGGCCGCCAGAAGCAGGGAGACCAAGGCCGCGATGATCAACGCCGGACGGGCCGGAGCCAGTACTGATGGCGGCTTGACCCGCTGTGGTTCATCCGATTCGGTCTGACCGATATCGGATGCTTCCGCGAGGACCGCCTCCGACGGAACCGAACGCGCCGAGGTCTCAGTCTGCGCCGACTCCGATGCGGTCGGCGCTTCTTCCGGTGCGGGCAGGGCCGCCAGTTCTTCAGCGCTGAGTTCCACGCCCATGCCGCGTCCGCGGATCCAGTAGGCCTGCGAGAACATGGTGCCCTTGTTATGGCCTTGCTCGCGCTGCAGATAGGTCTTCACCAAACGGGTGGCCGTGGATTCGCTCGCCGTCCACGATTTCCAGCCGCGATAGTCGGTGTCGCCGAGCGCGTCGAGCAGGGCACGCGAATCGTCTTGGGTCCTCACCCAGGTCACCACGAGATCGGGATGCTCGGGAAGTGGCGCCGTGCGGTCGTCGTCCTCGGTGTGCTCGAGGAATACCCGCACCGGGACGTCGTGCGGAACAGCCGCGATCACCGACGAGATCGCGGGCCATGCGGCCATGTCGCCGCAGAGAAGGTATCCGGGAGGCTGGGGTTCGGTGATCTCCCAGCCGTCCCCGCCGAGACGTTTGACGACGAGTTCGTCGCCCTCGCGAGCCCCGATCGCCCAGCGCGACGCCGGCCCGGCGGGTTCGTGGATCAGGAAGCAGAGGCCGAAGCGCCCGGTCGCCGGGTCGGGGTCGACGAGAGTGTACGCGCGCTGAAAGAGTTTGCCGCCACCGTCCGGATCAGGAAACCAGGCACGCACCCACGCCGTCGGCTTCTCGCCCGCCGAGTACAGAACGTCCTCGCTGTCGAAGTCGATTCGGATGATGTGTGGAGTGATCCACCGCGTTCCGGTGACTCGGATCGAATGGTCCTGCGCACCGAACGCGCGCAGCATCGCACCCTGGAATCCCTTACCCATCGATGGCATCTCCCCGTGGCTAGACTAGGAATGTAAGGCTAGCCTTAGCAGAACCGAACAGCAACTCTGCGGGTGGGGGGGTCTCGACTTCGCTCGACCGGCGGGGAGTGGGGCGGCAGTAGGAAACGACGAAGCCCGCCCCCGGTAATACCGGGAGCGGGCTTCGTATGTCTCGAGCCTTACTTGGCCTTCTCGAGTTACTTGGCCTTCTCGAGTTACTTGGCCTTCTCGAGTTACTTGGCCTTCTCGAGCACCGCGACCAGACGCCAGCGCTTGGTGGCCGACATCGGTCGGGTCTCCATGATGCGAACGCGGTCGCCGACACCGGCGGTCTCGTTCTCATCATGCGCCTTGACCTTGCTGGTCGTGCGGATGATCTTGCCGTAGAGCGGGTGGCTCTTACGATCTTCCAACTCGACCGTGATGGTCTTGGTCATTTTGTCACTGACGACGTAGCCGATCCGCTCTTTGCGGCGGCCGCGCTCTTTGACGTTCACGTTCTGGTCCTCACTCATGCGTCTTCACCTTCCGGTCCGGACGCCAGGCCCAGCTCGCGCTCACGCATCACGGTGTAGACGCGAGCGATCTCACGACGCACGGTGCGCAGGCGACGGTTGTTGTCGAGCTGGCCGGTAGCCATCTGGAAGCGAAGGTTGAACAACTCTTCCTTCGACTCCTTGAGGCGGTCGACCAGATCGGTGTCACTGAGCTCGCGGAGCTCAGACGCAGCGATTCCGAGTGCCATCAGAACTGCTCCTCTCTGGTCACGATCCGGGTCTTCATGGGGAGCTTGTGCTGTGCGCGGCGCAGGGCCTCGCGAGCGGTCTCCTCATTGGGGTACGACATCTCGAACAGCACGCGGCCCGGCTTCACCGGGGCCACCCACCACTCGGGCGAACCCTTACCGGAACCCATGCGGGTCTCGGCAGGCTTCTTCGTGATCGGGCGGTCCGGGAAGATGTTGATCCAGACCTTGCCGCCACGCTTGATGTGGCGGTTGATCGCGATACGAGCGGACTCGATCTGTCGGTTGGTGATGTAAGCACCCTCCAGGGCCTGGATACCGTAGTCGCCGAAGCTGACCTTGGTTCCGCCCGACGCCTGACCCTTCAGGCTGGGGTGGTGCTGCTTGCGGTGCTTGACCCGACGAGGGATCAACATGGGCTAGCCCTCCTGCTTCTCTGCCTGCGCAGGCGCAGACGCCTCTGCAGCCGCACCCTCGGCAGCCGCGCTGCGGCCTGCATCGGTGCCGGTCGCGGTGGTGCCCGAGGCACCGCTGCGACGCGGGCGGCTGGGACGACGCGGACGACGGTCTTCTGCCGGAGCGGCCGCAGCCAGCTCGCGACGACCACCGACGACGTCACCCTTGTAGATCCACACCTTCACGCCGATACGGCCGAAGGTGGTCTTGGCCTCGTAGAGTCCGTAGTCGATGTCGGCACGCAGCGTGTGCAGCGGGACGCGACCTTCGCGGTAGAACTCCTTGCGGCTCATCTCAGCTCCGCCGAGACGACCCGAGCACTGGACACGGATGCCCTTGACGCCCGGCTGACGCATCGCCGACTGGATGGCCTTGCGCATCGCACGACGGAACGCCACGCGGTTGGACAGCTGCTCGGCGACGCCCTGAGCGACGAGCTGGGCGTCGGCCTCGGGGTTCTTGACCTCGAGGATGTTCAGCTGAACCTGCTTGCCGGTGAGCTTCTCCAGGTCGCCACGGATGCGATCGGCTTCGGCGCCACGGCGACCGATGACGATGCCCGGACGAGCGGTGTGGATGTCGACGCGAACACGGTCACGGGTGCGCTCGATCTCCACCTTGGAGATGCCTGCGCGCTCGAGGCCGGTGCTCAGCAATTTGCGGATGGCGACGTCTTCCTTGACGTACTCCGCATACTGCTTGTCGGCGTACCAACGCGAGCTCCAGTCGGTGGTGATGCCGAGGCGGAAGCCATGCGGGTTAATCTTCTGGCCCACGGTTCAGGCTCCCTTCTTCTTCTGCTGGCGCGAACGAGCACGTCCGCCGTTCTCCGCTGCAGCCGCAACGACCACGGTGATGTGGCTGGTGCGCTTGCGGATGCGGAACGCACGTCCCTGTGCACGCGGCTGAAAGCGCTTCAGGGTCGGTCCCTCGTTGGCGTAAGCCTCCGAGACCACCAGGGTGCGACGATCCTGCCCCTGGTTGTTCTCCGCGTTGGCGATCGCACTGGCGAGCACCTTGTACACGGGCTCGCTGGCCGACTGCGGAGCGAACCGCAGAATGTCCAGAGCCTCGTCCACGTTCTTGCCGCGGACCAGGTCGAGGACCCGGCGAGCCTTCATCGGGGTGACGCGAACGAATTTCGCTGTCGCCTTAGCGGTCTGCACTGCGTTGTCAGTATCAGTAGTCATGGTTACCGGCGCTTCGCTTTCCGGTCATCCTTGATGTGACCCTTGAAGGTTCGGGTGGGGGCGAACTCGCCGAGCTTGTGCCCCACCATGGAGTCCGACACGAACACCGGCACGTGCTTACGACCGTCGTGGACGGCGAACGTGTGGCCGATGAAGTCAGGTGTGATGGTCGAGCGGCGCGACCAGGTCTTGATGACCTGCTTGGTGCCCTTCTCGTTCTGAACATCCACCTTCTTCAGGAGGTGGTCGTCGACGAACGGGCCTTTCTTCAGGCTGCGTGGCATTTTTTACCTCCTCCTATTATCGCTTGTTCTTGCCGGTACGACGGCGGCGGACGATCAGCTTGTCGCTGGGCTTGTTCTTGCGGGTACGGCCTTCCGGCTGTCCCCACGGGCTGACCGGGTGGCGACCACCGGAGGTCTTGCCCTCGCCACCACCGTGCGGGTGGTCCACCGGGTTCATGACGACACCACGGACGGTCGGGCGCTTGCCCTTCCAGCGCATGCGGCCTGCCTTGCCCCAGTTGATGTTGCTCTGCTCGGCGTTGCCGACCTCGCCGACGGTGCCGCGGCAGCGGACGTCGACGCGACGGATCTCGCCGGAGGGCATACGCAGCGAGGCGTAGGGGCCTTCCTTGCCGAGGAGCTGGATCGACGCACCGGCCGAGCGTGCCATCTTGGCGCCACCGCCCGGACGCAGCTCCACATTGTGGATCTGGGTACCGGTCGGGATGTTGCGCAGCGGCAGGTTGTTGCCCGGCTTGATGTCGGCGTTCGGACCCGACTCGACGATGTCGCCCTGCTTCAGGTTCCTCGGGGCGATGATGTAGCGCTTCTCGCCGTCGAAGTAGTGCAGCAGCGCGATCCGAGCCGTACGGTTCGGGTCGTACTCGATGTGAGCGACCTTGGCGTTGATGCCGTCCTTGTCGTTACGACGGAAGTCGATCAGACGGTAGGCACGCTTGTGGCCGCCACCCTTGTGACGGGTGGTGATGCGACCGTGGGCGTTGCGGCCACCGGTCGAAGACAGCGGGCGAACCAGCGACTTCTCAGGGTGCGAACGAGTGACCTCGGAGAAGTCGGCACCGCTCGAGCCGCGGCGACCCGGGGTCGTCGGCTTGTACTTACGAATTGCCATGAGTGTTAGTCCCTATCCTTCTCGCGGGCGGTCAGCTGACCGCTCCCCCGAAGATCTCGATGGGCTTGCTGTCAGCGGACAGCGTCACGATGGCGCGCTTGGTGTCTTTGCGCTTGCCGTAGCCGAAGCGAGTGCGCTTGCGCTTGCCCTGTCGGTTCGCGGTGTTGACGCTGGAGACCTTGACGTCGAAGATCGCTTCGATCGCGATCTTGATCTGGGTCTTGTTCGAATCCGGGTGCACCAGGAAGGTGTACACGTTGTCTTCGATCAGCCCGTAGGCCTTCTCCGAGATCACCGGCGCCAGGATGATGTCACGCGGATCTGCGTGCGTAGCCATTCCTAGGCCTCCTTCTTGTTCAGCTCGATGAAGGCGTTCAGAGTCTCGACGCTGAACACGACCTCATCGGAGTCGAGGATGTCGTACGTGTTGAGCTGATCGGTCGTGATGCCCAGCACGTTCGGCAGGTTCGCGATGCTCTTCCAGCCGGCCTCGTCTTCGCGGGAGAGGACGACCAAGAACTTGCGACGGTCACTCAGCAGCTCCAGGAACTTGCGAGCAGCCTTCGTCGACGGCGTCTGGCCGGCGACGATCTCGGTCACGACGTGGATGCGCTCGTTGCGAGCACGGTCCGACAGGGCGCCACGCAGTGCGGCGACCTTCATCTTCTTGTTGACCTTCTGCGAGTAGTCGCGCGGCTGCGGGCCGTGGACGGTGCCACCGCCGACGAACTGCGGTGCGCGGGTCGAACCCTGGCGGGCGCGACCGGTGCCCTTCTGGCGATACGGCTTTGCGCCACCGCCTGCGACTGCTCCGCGCGTCTTGGTCGCGTGCGTGCCCTGACGGCCTGCGGCCTGCTGGGCGACGACGACCTGGTGCATCAGCGCGATGTTCGCGGTCTTGTCGAAGAGCTCGGCCGGCAGATCGACGGTTCCGTTGACGGAGCCGTCGGCCGCGCGGACGTCGAGCGTCAGCTTGGTTGCGGTTTCGGTGCTCACTTCTTGCCACCCTTCACTGCCTCGCGGACCACCACGACGCCGCCCTTGCGGCCGGGGATCGCGCCCTTGATCAACAGGAGACCGGCATCGGTGTCGACCTTGTGAACCGTCAGGTTCTGCGTGGTCACCCTGTCGTTGCCCATACGGCCTGCCATGCGCATGCCCTTGAACACGCGGCCCGGCGTCGCACAGCCACCGATGGAGCCCGGCGAACGGTGGACGCGGTGCGTACCGTGGCTGGCGCTCAGACCGGCGAAGCCGTGACGCTTCATGACACCGGCGAAGCCCTTGCCCTTAGAGGTGCCGGTCACGTCGACCTTGACACCGTCGGTGAACAGGTCGGCGCCCAGTTCCTGGCCGATCTCGAAGTCCGAGACGTCGTTGACACGAAGTTCGGTGAGATGACGGCGGGGAGTGACTCCGGCCTTGGCGTACTGACCGGCGACCGGCTTGTTCACCTTGCGGGGGTCGATGGCGCCGTAGGCGAGCTGGACTGCCGTGTAGCCGTCGCGCTCCGCAGTGCGGAGCTGGGTGACGACATTGGAGCCGGTCGCGATAACGGTCACCGGAACGACCCGGTTGTTCTCGTCGAAGACCTGGGTCATGCCGAGCTTGGTGCCCAGGATGCCCCGAGTGGCGTTCTGACGGCTTGCATTCTGCTTGCTCATTTAATCCGATCCTCCGTCACTGAATGTTGACGTCGACGCTGGCAGGCAGGTCGATGCGCATAAGGGCATCGACCGTCTTGGGCGTCGGGTCGAGGATGTCGATGAGTCGCTTGTGAGTGCGCATCTCAAAATGTTCGCGGCTGTCCTTGTACTTGTGCGGCGAACGGATGACGCAGTACACGTTCTTTTCGGTGGGCAACGGCACCGGGCCGACCACACGTGCACCCGTGCGGGTCACGGTCTCCACGATCTTGCGCGCCGAAGCGTCGATCGCTTCGTGGTCGTAGGCCTTGAGCCTGATGCGGATCTTCTGTCCCGCCACGCTGTGTCCTCTTCCGTCTGATTGTCTCTCGACAGCAGAACACCGCGTGGACCACACCCGCGCATACGCGGGCGGCAACTGAGCCACATGACCAACCCCGTGAGATAGGGCGATCGACGCTGTTCTTCTGTCGTTGTACGGTGCCGAACTCTCGTCCAGCTGCCGGCTCTCGCCGACTTCGCCTCCGGTACCCCGCGGTCGGGCGTGTCGTGTCCGTGACGATCAGCAAATCGCACGCGTTACACGCCTAGACCCACGGTTGCGGCCCTAGAAGTATTGTGAGCCTCCAGCTGGAGGCAACCTGAATAGTATGCAGCACCTGGTCGGCGATCACAAATCCTTGCCGGACGCCGTTCGCGTGATCCTGCTCTCGTTCGCCGCAGGCTCAGTTGCGGTCCCCGCAGCCTCGGGTGCGTCGTCGCACGCTCACCTATTCTCTCGCAGCGTCATTGCGTCTTAGCAGCCTGGGCCCAGGCTGCTAAGACGCAATCAGTGTGCGACGGCGTATACGAGGGTGCGACGGCGTATATGAGACTGCGACAAGCCTGTGGATAACGCATTCGCTCGAACGCTCCCGCCGTCTCACAATGAGCTTGTCGCCATCGAGGGGGAAGCCATGGGAGACGTTCAGCTGTTGCCAGTCGACAGATTCGGCCTCATCCGGCGCGGTGACGCGCTCGCTGCCGGATGGTCGGACACGATGGTCGCCGCTGCGGCGCGGTCGGGCGACCTGGTGCGTGTGGCACCTGGCGTCTTCGTCGTCGCCGACGATTTGCACGCCACACCGCATGGCCGTGACGACTTGTTCCGGCTCCGCTCCATCGCGGTCGCGTCGAGTGTGCGCGATCGGGGTGCGACGATCCTGAGCCATCAGTCGGCGGCCGCCGTTCATCGGCTCCCCTTGCTGAAGGCCGACGACCGACTCGTGCACGTCACCCGGAACGGCGTGAACGGAAGCGGCGAACGCGGGTACCGCAAGGTCCATGCGCTCGAATTGGCCGCGGACGACATCGTCACGGTCGACGACATCGCCGTCACCAGCCTCGAGCGAACTGCCGTCGACGTTGCTCTCGAGGGCACATTCGCGCAGGCACTCACTGCGATCGACGCCGCGCTCCGTGCCGGAGCGACGCGGGAGGCCATCGCGGCGCGACTACGCGGACGGCGTTCGCCGGGTTCTCGCATCGCACGAGCCGCACTCGTCCACGGCAACGGGCTCGCCGAGTCCGTCGGAGAGTCCTGGAGCAGAGCCGAGATGATCCAGGCCAAGCTCGCGCCGCCGACTCTGCAGTGCGAACACCGCGCGGACGGCGAGACATTCCGGTCGGACTTCGACTGGCGCTGCCGACTGGTCGGCGAGTTCGACGGTCTCCACAAATACGGCAGGCTACGTCGACAAGGGGAATCGGTCGCCGATGCCGTCGTCCGTGAGAAGAGGCGAGAGGACGCACTGAATCGTTCGGGGATCAAAGTGGTCCGTTGGATCTGGGCCGACTTGGAGCAGGGGCGCGTGGTCCCGATGCTCCAGACGTGGCTCAGTGCGCTCGATACCTTTCCGGCCCGACCCCACTGATGTCGCAGCCTCACCGATTTCGCAGCCTCGCCTACCTCGTCACCCCTTCAATGCGTCTTAGCAGCCTGGGCGGAGGCTGCTAAGACGCAATGAAGGTGCGACGACGTGTACGAGGGTGCGGCACCAGAGCCCAGGCTGCGGTAGCGCGGCTACGATCGACCCATGAGTGACACTTCCGGTAACAGAAAGAGCGCGACGTACGCGCTGCGGCGCAAGCTGCCCCAGAACAAGGTCGGCGACGTCCTGTTCTCGCTGGGCATGGTCGCGCGGGTCCCCTACTTCGGCACGATCCTTCCGTTCGTCGAAGAGATGGAGCCCGGCTACTGCCGAGTGACCGCCCCCAAGTGGTTCGGCGTCCACAACCACATCGGCACGTTCCACGCGATCGCCGCTTGCAATCTCGCGGAGACGGCGATGGGCATGCTGATGGAGGCGACGGTGCCCACCACGCACCGCTGGATCCCGAAGGCGATGAACGCGCAGTACCTCACCAAGGCGACCACGCGGCTGACCGCGCATGCCGAACTCGCCGAGCCGATCGACTTCGACACCCTCACCGAAGGCACCGACGTCGTCGTGTCGATCCGGATCCTCGACCGGGAGAGCACAGAGGTCGTGCACTGCGACATCACCACGTGGGTCACGCCCGCTTAAGATGAGCCGCATGAGCGTTCGAACCCGAGTGGCCCGCGCCGTCGCTCTCTGCGGTCTCGCCGCGGCGGCAGCCCTGGCCGCCGGAGCCTGCACCGTCGACGGCACACCGGTGTCCGACGGTTCGGGGGCCGACACCACCGGCGGAGCCGGCACTTCGACGAGCGCACCGTCCGGATCGTCTGTCACCTCCAACGGATCGTTCCGCGTCACCTCGGCTCCCGGACAGCCGAAGGTCGTCGTCACCGTCATCGAAGACCTCGGATGCCCGGCCTGCAAGAACTTCGAGAGCATCGTCGGCCCGACTCTCGACGGCTACGCCGACGACACCGAAGTCGCGATCGACTACCAGGTGATCTCGTTCCTCGACCGCGTCTACCCCGACCACTACTCCTCGCGCGCGGCCAATGCGTCGTACTGCGTGTGGCATTCGGGCGACGGCTCGCCGAGTTCAGCGCAGACGTGGCGCACGTTCCAGCGCGCGACGTTCGATCGACAGCCCGCCGAAGGCGGTCCGGGCCTCGACGACGCCGAACTCGCCGCCATCGCACAGCAGTCGGGTGCACCCGATGTGTCCGGTTGCATCACCGGCGGCCAGTACGCCGACGACGTGTCGGCCACCACCGACGAGACGACCGGCGATCCCGAATTCCGGGGCACTCCGACCGTCCTGGTGAACGGTGACGAGATCACCGTGACAGCCGCGTCGAGTGTGAAAGACGCGGTGGAGGCCGCCCGCCGGTGACCCGAGCGGATCGGACTGACACGAATGTCCGAGGCGTCTGTCATGAACCTCTCAGGGTGAGGCAAGTAGTCTTGCACCCGAGTACGCTTCGTCGCGCTCCCATGGACGTCGAACCGAGCGCGGCACCACCTTCGAAGGATGAACTGTGACCCAGAATCGTCGGACCGTCGTCGACCCGCGAAAGGCAGACCGCCGTCGCTCCCTCATGCTCAAGATCGGCGCAGCCGTCGTCTTGATCGCCGTCGCTGCCGGTATCGGCATCTGGGCGGTCGTCAGCAACAGCGAGGACTCGAGCACCGGCGGCTCCGCCACTCCGACGGTCGCGACCGACGACGGTTCGATCCGAGTCTCGGCCGCGCCGAAGGGCACCCAACCCAAGGCCGTCGTGTCCGTGGTCGAAGACTTCCAGTGTCCGGCCTGCGGGGCGTTCGAGACACGGCAGGGCGCGACCCTCGCCGAACTGTCGAAGAACCCGAACGTCGCCGTCGACTACAAGCCGATCATCTTCCTCGACCGCAGCGGCCAGACCGACTACTCGGCCAACACCGCCAACGCGTCGATGTGCGTTGCCGAAGCGAGCGGCAAGGAAGGCGACATGGAGTCGTGGCTCAAGTTCCACAACCTGCTGTTCACGAACCAGCAGCAGGAGGGGGGCCCCGGACCGAGCTCCGACCAGCTCCGTAAGTACGCCGAAGAAGCGGGCGTCACCGGCGTGTCCCAGTGCATCGAGGACAACCAGTTCGGCAAGTGGCTCACCGAGCAGAGCTCGACCGTCCTCAACGACTCCGCCTTCCAGGGCACTCCCTGGGTTCGCTTGAACGGCAAGACCATCGACGCGATGAATATGTCGCCCGAGCAGCTGACCAGCGCCGTCAACGACGCCGCGAAGTAACCCGACCATGGCCGACCAGGACGCTGTCGAGGTACCCGAACCCGAGACCCCCGGGCCCGAGACCGGAGCCACGCTCGAGACTGGAGCCACGCTCGCTCCCGCTGCGCATATCGACGAGCAGCCGACCGGCAACGCGCTGACCGAGCGACGTGCGACGTCGCAGATCGCTGCGTGGGTTCTCCTCGTGACCGGTGTGCTCGGTTTGATCGCGGCGGCGATGCTGACGATCGAACGCATCGAGTTGCTCATCAATCCCGAGGCGCAGCTGTCGTGCAACTTCAACCCGATCATCTCCTGCGGGTCGGTCATGGTCACCGAGCAGGGACGGTTCTTCGGATTCCCGAACCCGATCCTCGGACTCCCGGCGTTCGCCGTCGTCATCGTGACCGCGGTCCTGGCCATCGGTCGGGTCCGACTGCCCCGCTGGTACTGGATCGGTCTGTCGATCGGCACCGCACTCGGATGGGTGTTCGTCCACTACCTGATCTTCCAGAGCATCTACCGCATCGGCGCGCTCTGCCCGTACTGCATGGTGGTGTGGGCGATCGTGCCGCTGATCCTGGTGCTCAGCCTCTCGCGCGCACTGCCCGACACCAAGCTCGGCCGCTCGGTCCGCGAATGGATGGGCGTCCTCCTCCCCGTCTGGTACGTCGCGGTCATCGTCGCCGCGGGCGTGAAGTTCTGGGATTACTGGCAGACGTTGTTCTAGGTTTTCAACCAGCAGAAAGGCGTCAGGAACGGGACGCGATGAGCGTCGCCAGGGCGACGACGGTGGCGTGCGGCCCGCTGCGCAACGGGCCCGGCAGGATCGAACCGTCCACCACGCGCAGGCGGCGCCAGCCGTTCACACGGCCGTCGGCGTCGGTCGCGGAACCGGCGGGCAGCGAACCCCATGCGTGCTGGGACATGCCGATCACGGGATCGACGCGAACCGACCCCGGCTCGACGAGGTCGGCGAAGACCTTGCCGTTCAACAGCTCGACGACCGTGTCCACACCGCGCGACAACCGCGCGGACGATGGGGCGTCCGGCTCACCGAGGTCGACCGTCTCGCCGTCGAGGCGACCGGTGGTCCCCGCCATGTCGGCGACCCCGATCGGCACCCCAGCGGGCTCCAGCGACGTGAACGCGGCGAAGTCATCGCCGTACGGCCGGATCTCCATCCCGTCGATGTGCAGCACCGTCTGCAGCAGCGCGGGTGCCCGCACCACCGTCCGCGGGGTGAACCGCACGATCCGTTCCGCGTGCTCGTGCACGGGCAACGGACCGACCAGCGGCGCGAGGAGTCGGGCGGTTCCGAGCGTGCCCGCACAGACGATCACCTCGCCTGCGCCGATCACTTCCCCCGTCACCGTGCGGACGCCGGTCACGGCGTCGCCGGAGGTCACCAGTTCGGCGACCTCGACGCCGGAGCGGACCGTGACGCCGGGCCGATCGGCGGCGGCCGCCAGCACGTGCCCGGCCGTCCACCGTGCACCGTCCACCCGGTTGCTCCACACCCGGTTCACGCCATCGCTCGGCCACGGACGGGTGTTCACGCCCGAGCCGTACGCCTCCTCGAAGGTCCGCGCTACGTCACCGAGGTCGTCGTAGGCGAACGGGCTCGCTCGCATCACCGCATCGGCGGCGTCGAACGCGGCGTCCAGGTCGTCCGCCGCCCACGGCCAGGACGTGTAGTCCGCGCGGTGCCCGCGCAGGAAGTACGCGCCGTTGATCGACGACGACCCGCCGACACCGGTACCGCGCACGATCGGCCTGCCGCCCCGTTCCACGATCGGTACGGCGCGGTCGGCGGCGTCGATGGGCAGACAATCGAGCGCAGCGGCGAACACCTCGCCGGGGCCTCGCTCGAGGACCGTGACCCGACGTCGCCGATCGCGGGACAGTCGTTCGGCGAGAACGCATCCCGCCGACCCGGCCCCGACGATGAGGATGTCGGGGGTCATCGAGTCATCGTGAGATCACCGGCCGCAACGCGCCGACGTCCCGACGGCTCAGCGCACCCTGCCACAGGCCGGCACCGTATGCGAGGTCGTCGAGCCGGCGGTAGACGGCGTAGTGCAGCGGGCTCATCACCGGAGCTTCGGGGTCGAGCAGTTGGCTGCGTATCCACATCGCGACGGCTTCGGCGACGGCGACGACCGGCAGCCAACGACGGAACCGCCGACTCGACGCGAACGCGAGCAATGACGCGGGCCAGTAGTGCCGGAGGACCGCCGCGCACGCCTGCAGCACCCCGAACCCAACTGCGCGCGCCGTGTTCTGGGCGGCGATGGCCCGCCCGCGCGGGATGTCGCCGAGCAGTCGACGTGTGCGTCGGTAGACGACCGTGAGAATGACCGCGGCGACGAGTGCACCCACCCGGCTGCGCATCATCAGACCGATGACCGCGGCGGCGAGCGGTGCAGTCGTGACGACCGGAGCGGCGAGCGGGCCGTGCCTGTGTGCGAGCTCCGCGGCGCCCGTCCCGTAGAAGCGTCGCCGATTCAGCATGGCGCGCAACGACTCCCGATGATCGTGGCCCACCGCGGCGATCGGGTCGTACCGGATTCGCCAGCCCTCCTGGTGCGTGCGCCAGCACAGGTCGACGTCTTCGGCCACGCGCAGCGTCTCGTCGAATCCGAGGAATGCGCTGCATCGGACGATCATCGCGGCACTCGGCACGTAGGCGATGGGGCTGCCGGGCGCGACCAGCGCTTCGCGGGGTCCCATGTCGAGCGAGGAGAAGCGGTTCGCGTACGCGGCGGCCGCCGACGACTCCGAGTCGACGTGGCTGCACACGGCGCCGAGACCGACGATCCGCGGTGCGACGAGCGCGACCGCGGGATCGGCGAAGTGCCCGAGGAGCATCGTCAGCCAGGCGTTGTCGGGGACGGTGTCGGAGTCGAGGAACGCGACGAATCCAGTTCTCGCTGCCGCCACCCCCGCGTTCCGCGCCGCGGCGGGGCCGTGGTTCTCATCGAAGCGGATCAGCCCGACGCCGTTGGGTACCCGGATCGGCTCGTCCGATGCGTCGTCGACGACGATCACCGTGATGTCGGTGAGGGCGGCAAGCAGTCGGTCGATCCCGGACTGGTTGCCATGCACGGGGACCACCACGGTCACATCGGAGACGTCCGGCCCCGACATGGGGCGCGGGTGCGCGATCCCCGCATCGAGGAGTCGTCGTGCGAGTACCTGAGTTCCGTTGTCGTGGACTGCGATTCGACCGTCGCCGGAAGTCATTCCCAACGCCGGGTCGGACAGTTTCATCACCCGCAGCGGCGACCCGCCGACCAGGTAGCGCAGGTTGCCGCCCCGCGCGCACCGCGGATCGATCTGCACTTGGAACCCTGTCGGCAACGTCGACGACGCCGGCCCGGCCGCGCCTGCGTTCACACGAGCCGCCCGTCGTCGCGCACCGTCCACGTCGGCAACGCCGCTGCGAGCGCGCGGACTCCGCCTGCGAGCATCGCCGCGCCGCGGCCCGCGTCCGCCGTCGTCGGATCACCGAGCACACCGTTCGGACTGACCGCGCCGACACCGCCCGCCCGCAGCTCGTCCATCAACTCAGTGATCGGAGCCGTGGCTCCGGCCTCGACGGCGTCGGACCGGACGTCCTCGGGGCTGGTCGACAGAAGCACCGACGTCTCGGTGTCGCCCGCGTGGGCGTCGGCGCCCGGGAAGACGCACGGCCACCATGCCGCGTCGCGCCCCTCGTACCGCAGGAGGCGAACCGCCGACGCGAGCGCGAGCGCGTTGCCGCCATGCCCGTTGACGAACACCACGCGCGAGGCCCACCGGCACACACTGCGGCCGTATTCGACGATCAGGAGTTCGAGTACCTCGGCGCCGATCGACACGGTGCCGGGAAAGCCTTCGTGTTCGCCGGACGCGCCGTACGCGATCGCCGGAGCCAGGAGTACGTCGACGCCGTATGCCGCAGCCTCGACCGCGCGCGCAGCGACGTCGGCGGCGATCCGTCCGTCAGTATCGACGGGCAGATGCGGTCCGTGCTGTTCGACGGCCCCGACCGGCACGACGATCGTCAGGTCTCTGTCGATCAGATCGCTCCACACCCGGGCCCCTAATGCGAGCGCAGGGGTCATTCCGGTAACCCTACCGAGGAGTTCGTCGCAGCCATAGGCCAGTCACCGTTTCGGTGCCACCCGGCCCGCGGCGTTACACGGATGCGATGTGTGTAATGCTGACTAGGCGTAGGTGATTCAGCACACCCCGATATATAGAGGATTCCCATGTCTACGACTGATCGTGCCCCGTCGGGCCGCTCCGGCCCACTTTCGTCCATCCGCGTCATCGAGTTCGCGGGCATCGGCCCGGGACCGCACGCTGCGATGCTCCTGGCCGACCTCGGCGCCGACGTGGTCCGCGTCCAACGTCCCGGCGAACTCCCGGAACCGAACCGCAACGCCGACGCTCTCCTGCGCGGCCGCCGCGTCGTCGAGGCGAACCTGAAGAACCCGTCCGACCGCGAGACGATCCTGAACCTGATCGCCAAAGCCGATGTGGTCATCGAGGGCTTCCGGCCCGGCGTCATGGAGCGGCTGGGCTTCGGTCCGGACGACCTCGCGAAGGTCAACGACAAGTTGATCTACGGCCGCATGACCGGGTGGGGGCAGGAAGGCCCCCGCGCCGAGCTCGCGGGCCACGATATGAACTACATCTCGCTGACCGGGATGCTGCACGCGATCGGACGCACCGAGGAGCGGCCGACCCCGCCGTTGAACCTCGTCGGCGACTTCGGTGGCGGTTCGATGTTCCTCGTGATGGGTGTGCTCGCCGCACTCGTCGAGCGGAGCGTCTCCGGCAAGGGCGAGGTGATCGACGCGGCGATGGTCGACGGCGCGTCAGTTCTCGGTCAGATGATGTGGGCGTTCCGCGGCACCGGCCTGTGGCAGGACAAGCGCGGCGTCAACCTGCTCGACACCGGAGCGCCCTACTACGAGGTGTACGAGACCTCGGACGGCAAGTGGATGGCCGTCGGCGCCATCGAACCGCAGTTCTACGCCGAGCTCCTCAAGGGTCTGCGACTGGACGCGCAGTCGCTCCCGGACCAGAACGACGTCTCCCGGTGGGACGAATTGAAGAAGACGTTCACCGACACGTTCAAGACCAAGACGCGCGACGAGTGGGCTGCGATCTTCGACGGCACGGACGCGTGCACGTCGCCGATCCTGGACTGGCAGGACGCACCCAAGGACCCGCATCTCGCCGCCCGTGGCACCATCGTCGAGATCGACGGCGTCACTCAGGCTCAGGTCGCTCCCCGCTTCGCCCGGTCGAGCACTGCCACCCCCGAAGGTCCCGCCCGTACCGCTACCGATCCCGCGTCCCTCTGGCAGGACTAAGCCACCCGCTGGGGTCCCCGCCGCCGGTCGCCCCCCGCCGGTCGAGCCCACCGCCGGTCGAGCGAACCGCCGGTCGAGCCCCCCGCCGGTCGAGCGAACCGCCGGTCGAGCGAAGTCGAGACCCACGCCCTACACAGCCAACGGTCTCGACATCGCTCGACCAGCAGAAGGACCACTCCCCAAACTCGCTGGCCGAAGCCCCCGCCGCCGGCAGAAGCCCCCGCCGGTCGAGCGGAGTCGAGACCCACGCTCACTTCCGCCGCTCAGACGAGGTCTCGTTCCGGCATCGTGCGGCGTCGTGGAGAGCACCGAAGTCGCCTCGAATAAGCGCCTCCCGTTTGGCTCGCGACCAATTCTGGATACGCTTCTCCATCGCGTACGCATCGCCGACGTTGGTGAATTCTTCGCTGAACACAAGCTCAACAGGTTGGCGTTTCGCCGTGTAGACGCAACCTGCCCCGGCCATGTGTTGCCACACGCGATGGTCGAGGTTGCGGGTGCTCCCGACGTAATAACTGCCGTCGCCGCACCGAAGGATGTACACATAAGCTGTCATGACGGCAGCATCGCGCAGACTCACGGAAATGACGAGAGCGTTATCCACAGTCGGGTACTTGCGTTGTGCGCCAGAGGGTCTCGACTCCGCTCGACCGGCGTAGGTGGTCTCGACTCCGCTCGACCGGCGGGGGGCGGAGACCTCCGCTCGACCGGCGGGGGGCGGAGACCTCCGCTCGACCGGCGGGGGGGGCGGAGACCTCCGCTCGACCGGCGGGGGTGGTCTCGACTCCGCTCCGGCGTGGGTGGTCTCGACTTCGCTCGACCGGCGTAGGCGGTCTCGACTCCGCTCGACCGGCGTAGGTGGTCTCGACTCCGCTCGACCGGCGTGGGTGGTCTCGACTCCGCTCGACCGGCGGGGGGCGGAGACCTTCGCTCGACCGGCGAGGGGGGTGGAGACCTCCGCTCGACCGGCGGGGGCGGAGGGAGGTCAGACCTTAGCCGACCCCATATCGATCTGGAACTCGGCGCCGGTGACGGCTTTGGCGGTCGCCAAGTACAGGACGGCGTCACTGAGATCGTCGACGCTGGCGATCGGATAGTGGTCCATCATCGACGGGAAGTGGCGGCCCCAGGTCTCGAACGCCTCGAACGCGGACGTGTCCTGTACGCCCATCGGGGTGTCCACCGCGTAGGGGTGCACGGAGTTGACCCGGATGTGCTTGTCGCCCAACTCTTTCGCCACCGTCTGAGTGAGGCCGCGCAGTGCGAACTTCGACGCGGAGTACCCGACCTGCGCAGGCATCGCCTTGAGTCCCGCGCACGATGACACCACCGTGATGCTTCCGCCGTTGCCTGCTTCGAGCATCGCCGGAACCGCGGCTTTGATCGTCTTCCACGTGCCGACGAGATTCACGTCGACGAGGTCGGTGAACTGCTCCTCAGTCTGCTCCCACGACAGCCCCCACGACAGGATGCCCGCGTTCGCGACGACATGGTCGAGGCGACCGAACTGCTCGACCCCATCGGCGACGAGTTGCTCCTGGAACGCCAGATCACGAGTGTCCCCGCGGCGGGCCAGGATCGTGCCGCCCCCCTCCTCGACGAGCCGGATCGTCTCGGCGAGATCGTCTGCCGTCGCATGCGGGTACGTCATGTGATCGGCGACGCGGTCGGCGATGTCCATCCCGATGACGGCGGCACCCTCCCGCGCGAATCGAATCGCGTGACTGCGACCCTGACCTCGGGCGATACCCGTGATGTAGACGACCTGACCGTCGAACTGTCCCATTGACGAACGCCTTCCTGGAGCACACTGCGAATGTCCAAACTGTAACATGTTCTAATTCGCCGGTCGGTGCTCCCCGACGACGATCACACGCCTGCGTACAACGCGCCCAACGTCATCGCCGTCAACAGTTCACCGAGCGCGGCGTCGGGATAGCGAGGCAGTCGAGGTGACGAGTTGAGAAGGCCGAACCCTGCGTGGACGCGTACCCGGGCCTCGTCGCGGGTGAGGCTCGGGCCGACAGCGTCCGCGAGAACGTCCACCCACCGCTCGACGTAGCGCCGCTGCAACGATCGAACAGTGCGATTGGCGTCGGGGGTCATCGACGTGAGGTCACGGTCCTGCACGGTGATCAGATCCGGTTTCGTGACGAGCACGTCGATATGGAACTCGATGAGCCGCACCAGGACGTCGGCGGGCGTCCCGCCCTCGGCGACGACGGCCTCGCCGCCCTCGTGCAGACGTTCGCTGATGTCCAGGAGCATCTGGTCCAGGAGGTCGGTCTTCGACTTGAAATGTCGATACATGGCGGGACCGCTCACGCCCGCCTCCGCACCGATGTCCTCCAGACGCACCGCGGCGAAACCCTTGCGCGCCATCTGCCGGGCGGCCGCGGCGATGAGTTCGGCCCGTCGCGCGGCTTTGGCTTGCGATCGGCGTGTGCCCGGCGCCGCTTCGGGCAGCGCGTCCAGAGCGGATTCCGAATGCTCAGACACGGGCGCTCCTCGCGAAGATCGTAGGGTTCGTCTCGAACTGTATCCCGGCAGCGTCGGTCACCCGGCGTAGACCACTCGCGTCCACAAGACGAGGTTCTGCAGCGACCGTCTGCGGGGCCGAGAATACGACCTACGCCAACCCGACCGAGAACACGACGCAGGCTACGAGGAACCCCGTCGTGGTGAAGATCCACGGAACCTCCGGGAAGGTGATGGTCCGCGCGTGGACCGCGAACTTCACGAAGGCCACCGTGAGGTACGTGATGACCTCTGCGAGCACGAAGCGGATCGTGCCAGAAATGCACGACGCCCCGGTACGGCGTGCGGGCCGGACCGGGGCGTCGTGAGGAACTACCGACTCTCGACTTACAGAGCTTCGTACAGCTCCCGTGCGAGTCGAGCGGTCTCGCTCGGCGTCTTGCCGACCTTGACGCCCGCAGCTTCGAGGGCCTCCTTCTTGGCCTGCGCGGTGCCCGCGCTGCCGGAGACGATCGCGCCCGCGTGACCCATCGTCTTGCCTTCGGGGGCGGTGAAGCCCGCGACGTAGCCGACGACCGGCTTGGTGACGTTGGCCTTGACGTACTCGGCCGCACGCTCCTCGGCGTCGCCGCCGATCTCACCGATCATGACGATCAGCTTGGTCTCAGGGTCGTTCTCGAACGCCGCGATCGCGTCGATGTGCGTGGTGCCGATGACCGGGTCGCCGCCGATGCCGATGGCGGTCGAGAA